>NZ_BSTC01000015.1 GCF_030269305.1 Kineosporia sp. NBRC 101731 | reverse complement strand
ACCGGAACGTCCGATCCTCCTGCAGCATCGCGCTGATCGCGACCCGCTCCCCAAACGTCAACCGTTCACCCGGCACAAGCACCCTCCACCACCATCAGGACTGGTGCAACGACCGTACTAACCCGCCCCCCTGTTCGTGATCATGCAAAACCTCCCCGGCGTTCTATAACTCTCCATGTCAGAGTTCTAGAACACGGGGGAGGTTTTGCATGATCACGAACGAAGAGTCTGGGGACGCGCCCGTGAGCCTGGGCGTGCCCTGTGCTCGTTCGTGGTCACCGCACCAGCCAAACAGCGCTAGGCGGCGCCGCACGAGTGCGGTACCGCCTCCATGAACCCTGCATTCAGCTTGTCGGCCCCGCTGGAGCGGGGCCCCTTGCCGTCAAGCATCTTTCATGTGCTGTCTGACGTGTTCACAGGAGCGCGGTGCTGATCAGCGCCACATTGCTGATCAGCGTTCGTCCCTGCGACGATCCCAGCGCTGCTCAAGGCGCTGCATGAAGCTGCCCTTGCTGGCTTTGCGTTTCACCGGGGGACGGACGGCACCGGCCGCATTGACAACGCCTACTGGCCCTCTGCGCTTACTGGAAACGGCATAAGCCGTACCACCGAGCATGCAGACGAAGCCGAGCACCCCGACCGGGATGTTGTTGTTGGCCACGCCAAAGACGAGCACTACGAGCCCGAGCACGATACCCGTGCCCCCAATAGCAAGCCGCCGACCGGCCCCTGGCCGTCGGTTGGCGCCACGCATTGCCGAGGCAAACTTCGGATCCTCGGCATAGAGCGCGCGCTCCATCTGCTCAAGCAGACGCTGCTCGTTATCGGAGAGCGGCACTTCGACCTCCTGACGGTCACACCGGTCGTTCTACATGCGTTCCGGCGATGGTCACAGAATAGGTCGCACACGCCTACCGCGAAAGCCGATCGGCCATCCCACCCGGATGGTCTCCTCATTCTCGGCCATACGGATGTCGGGCTTGATACCGGAGGGGGCCCTGACCGTCGCCGGAACGGGGGGCGCGGCGGTGCTGGGCTACTTCCTCCGTCGCGGCAGGTTGTGCCACCAAGCTGGCGGGACGCACCGCACCCGCACCGAACCGGGCACTGGCCCGATCCACCGCCCGCTCCGCCTCGTGCCATCCTCGGGGACGCTCGTCCAGCGTCATCTGGTGGTGCCCTTCCGACGCCTCTCTCAGCCCTTCCAAACGCACTCCGACCAGCCTCAACCGGGCCCGGTCAAGGCCCAGCCGGGTGTACAGGGCGAGCGCGGTGGCGTGCAGGACCCGCGCCAGGTCGGTGTGCTCCGGCAGCGTGCGCGAACGGGTGATCGTGCTGAAATCGGCGAACCGGATCTTGATCACCACGGTGCGCCCCACCAACCCCGACGCCCGGGTCCGCGCCGCCACCCGCTCACTGAGCCTCAGCAGTTCGCGGGATATCACTCCGGGGTCATCGATGTCTGTGCTGAAAGTCTCTTCGCTGCCGATGCTCTTCTCGACCGTCTCGGGCACCACCGGACGGGGGTCGAGACCCCAGGCGAGGTCGTGCAGATGGGCACCCGAGGCGTCGCCCAGCGCCCGGCGGAGGGTCGCCTTCGGGGTGTGGGCGATGTCGGCGACCGTCACCAGCCCCAGCCGCCGCAGCGCCTCCTCCGTCTTCTCCCCCACCCCCCACAGCGCACCGGCCGGGAGTCCGTGCAGAAACGTCACCGTCTCGTCGCGAGGCACCACCAGCACGCCGTCCGGTTTGGCCTGGGCCGAGGCCAGCTTGGCCACGAACTTGGTGGCCGCGATCCCGACCGAGCAGGCGATGCGCTGCTCGTCGGCGATCCGGTCGCGGATCACCGCGGCGATCTGCGACGGCGTACCCGATCCCCGCACGGCGCCGGAGACGTCGATGAATGCCTCGTCCAGGCTCAGGGGCTCGACCAGCGGCGTCACCGAACGGAAGACCTCCATCACCCCGCGCGAGACCTCGGCGTACCGGTCGTGGTCGGGCTCGATCACCACGGCTTCCGGGCAGAGCCGCCGGGCCCGGCCCATCGGCATGGCCGCGTGGACACCGCTGCGCCGGGCCTCGTAGGTGGCCGAGAGCACCACCGCCCGGCCTCCACCGCCCACGATCACCGGCTGCCCGCGCAGGTGCGGACGGTCGATCAGCTCGACCGACGCGTAGAAGGCGTCCATGTCCGCATGCAGGATCAGGCATCCGCTGTCGTCCTGCGACAGACCTGCGCCCGTCCGGCGGTAGGTACGGCGGCTCACCGTCCGGAGCTTCCGGGGCTGGAGTGCCACAGCTTGCGGGGAGGCTCACGCCGGCGGCGGGACTCCTCCTGACGACGGAGGTCTTCCGGCTTCTCCGATGTCTCCGGCACCGTGGTGACACCCTGGGCCCCCTCCGTCCGGGTCCGGTAGCGGCGTTCCTCCTCCCGGCGCCGGCGTTCGCCGTGTGCCGCCTCACGCTCGGTGGCCTGCATCCGGCGGGTCTCCCGGATGTCCGTGCCCGGTGGTCTCAGGTCCGCGTAGGGCGACTGCCGGTAACCGCTGGGGTGCACGATCACGCGGCGCGAGAACGGCGCTCCCTCTTTCCCGGTTCTCTCCCCTGAGCCGTAGCTGTTCCGGTCTCCGCTGGGCAGGCCGCTGGGCGCCTCCCAGTCGGTGGGCCCGGCACCGGGCAGCGCACCGTCGTCCCGGCTGATGCCGAGCACCCGGCCGGGGGTCGCCTCCCCCACCTGAGCCGGGACGATCCCCGCGGAGAAGGTTGCCGTCGGCAGTCCGGCCGGCAGAGGACGCCGGGACCTCCGCTCGGTCGGTTCGTCGGCATGGAGGATCTCCAGCACTCCCGCCAGCCCGGACTCCACCCAGGCCTCCCACAGCACCGGCAGCTCCCAGGCCCCGGTCGCACGCAGCGAGACCCCGCGCCGCCCGGTCTTGCGGAGCACGCCCCGAACCACCAGCAGCCAGGAGTGGAACACCGTGCCCGCGTACGGACCCTGCACGTCTTCGAAGAAGGTCGCGTCGACCGGGCCGGTCGAGTCGTCCAGGGTGAGGAACACGACGCGTCGGCCTGTTCGGACCGGTGGGGTCTGGGTGGCCACCTTCACCCCGGCGACGAGGATCTCCGCCCGGCTGCGCCGCCCGCGCACGTCGCGGGCCCGGGTGATCGCGAGCGCCTCCAGCATCGGCTCGTAGAACTCCAGCACGTGACGGCTCGCGTCCAGCCCCAGCACCTCCAGCTCGGCGCGGGTGCGCTCGGCGTTGGTCATCTCGGGCAGACCGCTCGGGACGATCTGGTCCGGGGTGTCACCCAGGTCGAGCGCGAGCTGTACGGACTGGTCCTGCGCCGCGACCACGGGTAACGCCGACTGCGACTGCAGCCCGGCGGCCCGGCGGACACCGCTGCTGTCTCCGTTCCTGTCTCCGTTCCCGTCCCCGTCGCTACCGCTCCGGTTGCTCCCGTTCTGAAGACCGTCCCTGGCTCCGCCGCTGTTCCCGGCTCTGCTCCCGTTCCGGTCCTCGCCCCTGAGCCCCTTCCAGCTCCCGGTGCCCGATTCCGGTGGCCGAGTCGTTCCGGATCCTCCGGTCGACAGGCCTTGGCCCTTCTTCTTCCGGCCCCCGGCCCTTCCCTTCTCCAGCGACCGGCTCCACCGCTCCAGGTCGGCGAGCTGCAGCAACAGGTCGCGGCGGGTCGTACGCCCGCGAGCCGGCACCGGCAGGGCATCGCTCAGGCCGTAGAGGGAGTCGAAAGCGCCGGTAATGATCAGCCTCTCCACGATCGGCCGGGAAATTCTGGCCCGCTGCCAGAAGTCGGCCAGCGACTGGTACGGACGGTTCGCCACCACCCGTTCCACCTCGGCCTCGCTGATGCCCTTGACCTCGGCGAGGGACAGGCGGATCCCGTACGGGCTGCCGTCGGGAAGGACCAGAGCACCGCTCTGAGCCGCCGGAGCGTGGGCAGCCGGGGCGAGCAGGTCTATCGGGACGGGCGAGACGCGGGAGGACGAGGTGCGCGGACATGCCGGAGTGGGCAGACCGGTCAGGACGTTCTGATCGGCCAGAGCCGTCCGTCCGGACACGGCGGGAGCGATCGGTGCGGTGAGGACGCCGGACACCCCAGGGTTCACGGAGTCACCGGCAAGGACAGAAGCGGCACCGTCATCGAACGGGGCGTGGAGCTCGGAGGAAGGGGTGGTGTAGAGCGACCCCGGTTCCTCCTGCTCGCCGTCGAGCCGTTCCACCCGGTAGGAACCGTCGGAGTGGTTCACGTCGAGAGGGAGCACCGTGATGCCGAAATTGCGGGCGTCGTCGAGGATCAGGCGCTTGGGATACATGCCCGGGTCGTGGGTGAGCACCCCGGCCAGGAACGCCGCCGGGTGGTGGGCCTTCAGCCAGGCCGACTGGTAGGTGGGCAAGGCGAACGCCGCGGCATGAGCCTTGCAGAACCCGAACGATGCAAAAGCTTTCAAAACTGCCCATATTCGATCAATAGCATGGTCGTCGAACACGCGATCACCGTCGGAGGTGCGCCTGCGGGCGGCGTGGTGACGGAACCACGCCTCGTTCGACTCGTGCTTGGCCGACACCCCCATCACCCGCCGGAACTCGTCGGCGTCGTCCAGGCCGCAGCCGGTGGCGATACTGACGATCTGCAGCACCTGTTCGTGGAAGACGACCACCCCACACGTGTCTTCGAGAACCGACCGGAGAGCCGGGTGCAGGTACTCCGGCTCGTCCCAGCGCTGCCGGGCCCGCAGGAAGGGCGTGATCATGTCGGATTTCACCGGGCCGGGACGGAACAGAGAGATGTCGATGATCAGGTCGTGGAAGGTCTCGGGAGCGAACTTGCCCACGAGCTCCCGCTGGCCGGGTGACTCGATCTGGAAACAGCCGAGCGTGCGGGTGCTCTGGATCAGGGAGAACGTGGCCGGGTCGTCGTGCGGCACCGCGTCGAGGTCGATCAGGCCGGTCCGGTCGATGAAGTCGGACGTCTCGTCGTGCTTCCCCGCCGCGACGGTGTCCGGACCGTCCACCCGGGCGATCTCCTGGATCGCGTAGGACATCGCGGACTGCATGCGGATACCGAGGATGTCGAGCTTGAGCAGCCCGAGCGACTCCACATCGTCCTTGTCGAACTGGCTCATCGGGAAACCCATCCAGCTGGCCTCGACCGGTGTGCGGTCGAGCAACCGGTTGTCCGAGATCAGCACCCCGCAGGGATGCAGCGCGACGTGCCGGGGCAGCCCGTCGAGGCGTTCGACCAGGTCGAACAGCAATCCCAGGCGAGGATGGGCGAGCCCGGAGGCGCGTAGTTCGGGCAGTTCGGCGATGGCGGAACGGACGTCCCGGGCCCGGATGTGCGGGAACGACTTGGCGATGGTGTCGACCTCGCCGGGGGGCATGCCGAGCACGTTGCCGACGTCCCGGATGGCGTGCCGGGCCCGGTAGGTGTCCATCATCGAGACACAGCTGACCCGGTCGCCGCCGAAGACGTCGAGCAGTCTCTCGTACACGTCGGTGCGCCGGTCGGACTCGACGTCCAGGTCGATGTCGGGCAGCTGGGCGCGGTGCCGGGTGGCGAAGCGCTCCATCAGCAGGTCGTGCCGCAGCGGGTCGACCCCGGAGATGCCGAGCAGATGGTTGATCAGACTGCCCGCACCGGAGCCCCGGGCCGCGACCCGGACGCCCATCTCCCGGATGAGGTCGCAGGCCTTCGCGATGGTGAGGAAGTAGGTGGGGATGTCCAGGGCCGAGACGAGTTCCAGTTCCCGATTCAGCCGCTCGTCGATGCGCTCCCGCTCACGGCGGCTCGTCCGGGGATAGCGGGTGCTGATCTGGTCGAAGCACCTCCGTCGTAGCTCGGCATGTGCGTCCTTGCCCTCCAGACCGAGTACCCGGGCCTCGGGCAGGTGGGCCTCGCCGAGACCGAGCTCGCGATCCGCGTTCATCAGACAACGCGAGGCCAGCGACTCGGTCAGCGCCAGCATCTGCCCCGCTGCCGCCGGGGCACCGGCCGCGACCGCGATGTCGTGCGCCCTGCGGGTCATCTCGGCGGCGCCGACGAGGTAGCCCTCGCTGGTGGTGCGGTCGAGGTGCCGGGAGTCGATGGCGACCAGTCGGCGGGCAGCGTCCAGCACGTCGACCGTGACCGCACCGTCGCGGCCGGCGTGTCGCACGGCGTTGGTGAGGACGGCCGGAACCCCGTACTGGCGGGCCAGGTTCAGCATCCGCGCGGCTTGCCCAAGACTTCCCGGAACCCCCTGCGGCCCGAGGTGATACACGATCTCCACGGCCAGGCAGGCAGATGGCAGCAGGGCACGCCAGTGATCGAGCACCGCCCGTGCCAGATCGGCACGACCGGCCAGCACCGCCCGGCCGTACTCGGAATCGGGCCCGAGCAGGACGACGAGCGCGGGGACGCCGTCGAGCTGGGCCTGTTCGGTGATCAACTCGACGGTGCTGACCGGCCGGCCCCGCTCACCTCTCAGATGGGTGGCGGTGACCAGCCGGCACAGGCGACCCCAACCCTGGCCCGGCTGCAGTCCGGTGCCAGGGCCGGAGGCGAGTGCCAGCACGGTGACCCGGGGAAGACGAGGGTCCACGCTGGCACCGCCCCGCACCGGGACCCGTCGGACGGGTCCCGGAATGCCTTGCCCGGCGGGTACCCGCCGCCTTCCGCCGACCGGAAGTACTGGCTCGACGGCGAGATTCACACCGAGGGCCGGTTCGATCCCGGCTTCCTTACAGGAGCTGACAAACTTGACCGCGCCGTAGAGGCCGTCGCGGTCGGTCAGTGCCAGGGAGGTCAGGCCCTCGGAGACGGCCTGTTCGACCAGCTGGCGCGGACTGGAGGCGCCGTACCGGAGGGAGTACCCGGAGGCGACGTGCAGGTGGGTGAAGGGGTGCGGCATCTCGTGGTCATTCGCAGCTCGGCAGGGTCAACGGGAGAACCTGCTGGTAGGGCAGGCCGAGTGTGGACTCGACCAGATGGTGGAAAGCCTCTGCCTCGCGCAGCAGATCGTCGGCCTCGCGGGCACTGATGACGCCAGTGCGGCCGGCGTCGATCGCAGCCCGGCGGGAGGCGGTGGAGGCGAAGAACGAGGACCACTCGCCCAGTTCAGGAGCAACCCGGGGCAGGACCTCCCAGACGCTGCGGGGCCCGCCCCGGCCCCCGGGACGACTGCGGACCGCGAGCACCGCGGCCGCGGCCCGCAGGGCCGCCAGATGTGCGGTGACGTAGCGCTCGGACGCGGTGCGCGACGCGCAGGCCTGGGCCAGGCCGGCCCGGGAACGATCGAGCAGCATCCGCGCCGCGGTCGAGACGGGCGGCCGGGCCAGAGTGGTTGCCGACATGTCGGCCTCCTCGGGGTCAGGACGTTCAGGACGTTCGGACGGACGATCGGGTACGGCACCGCTGTGACCCTGATGAAAGGGCCGCCACGACGGTGGAACTCGTGGGAGTTGCGGAGATGGTGCCGTCCGTGGCGTGGGCCCTGACGGGCCTGGGTTTCCCGGGGCTGAGGATTTCTGACGGGGCGGCACAGAACTCGCCGGTGGACCGGATTCCGCGGGACCAGAATCCTTGGGTCCAGAAGTGGTTCCGGAGTCGGTCATGAAGATCGGGCCGGAATTCGCGGGCGCTCAGTCGGCGACCTGGAGCAGGCGCCAGGAATCGGCCGACTGCTCCGCGGACGGTGTGCGGGAGAGGTCGTACACCCCGCTGCCGAAGGCCCGCCCGGTGCTCGCCTCCACCCTCCAGACCTCGCACTCGCTGTCGAGCATGAACTCGTGGGGCTTTTCGGCGGGCCCGGCCGATCCAGCCGGTGCTCCCGCCGGCCCGGAGTGACGCCGGGCCGAACCGGGCCGTTCGGCACCTCGCTCCGCCCCACCACGAGACCGATGGCGAGAATGCTTGTGGGACCTGCCGACAACGTCTTCGAGCTGGTCTTCGCGGGCCCGCCCAGGGATACCGCCGGGCACTCCGCCAGGCAGTTCGCCGGAGGATCCGGACGGCTGTCCGGACCAGACCGCGAAGGACGGCTCTTCCGGGACCGGGGGTCGCCGGCCGTGCGAGTCCTCACCGTGCAGGGCACGCGCGGCGGCGGTGGACCACCAGTCGCGCCGCTCGTGCCAGTGCCCGAGAACTTCCCGCACCACGTAGAGACGACCGCGCCAGAGGAAGGCCATCGGCGCGTCACCCGTTTCCTGGACGACCCGGACATCAACCAATTCACTTACCCGACGAGCCATTTCGTTCTACACCTACGCTTCCCGCTACCGCTGCCGACTGGGATCGATGTGCCGACTGATACCTGACGCTGATCCGGATGCCGCACGAAAACTCTTACGGAGCAACCAGGCCCGGGGGAAGACGGGCTGCCACCGGCCTACGGTCCCCCTCTCCGCAGGCCGGTGAAACATGACACCGGGACGGCCGGTGACGAGGCGGGGTCGAGTTCGCCTCGTCACCGACCAACTCACCAAGGGCAGCCGGCGCGCTGTGATCCCCGATGAGCCCGTTCGAACACATGTTCGAACGATTCGAATGTACACCGGTCGCCCGGGAGTCCGTCAACCACAGATGCGCCCCCGTTCGGACGACGCTGAGTATCGGCTCGTCGACGATGAGCGACCGAGGGTGGGAGTGCGGATGCCGACGGGCCGGGCAGGTCGCCGGCTCAGGCCAGGCGCCACGCCGACGGGACCGCGGACGGGTCGGCCAAGCCGTCGATCGCCCGTCCCAGACGCGCCAGCCACCAGGCCCGACGCACCGGGTCGACCATCTCGACCCCGGCGAGGACGGTCTGGTCCGGCACCGGCGCAGCAGCCGGAACCCGGATGAAACCACTTTCCGGGCGCAGAGATTCACCCGGACGGGCGACATCCTCGCGAAACAGGGAGATCGTGCCGAGACCGCAGGCGAACGGGAGCTCCGGGAGCGCCGCCGCGAGGGCCACCTGGGCGGCCAGACCCACGCTGGTCTCCAGCGCCGAGGAGACCACACAGGGCAGTCCTGTCGACTCGGCCACCTCCATGGCCCGGCGTACGCCTCCGAGCGGTGTGCACTTGATCACCGCGACGTCCGCCGCCTCGCTCAGCCGCACCCGGGTGGGGTCGGCAGCCTGCCGGATGGACTCGTCGGCGGCGATCCGCACCTCCACCCGGCGACGCACCTCGGCGAGCTCCTCGACGGTGCGGCAGGGCTGCTCGGCATACTCCAGCTCCCCCGCCACCCGGGTCAGCTCACGCAGGGCGTGAACGGCCTCGTCGACGTCCCAGCGCATGTTCGCGTCCACCCGGACGGCCCCGTGCGGGCCGAGCGCCGAGCGCACCGCCTCGACCCGGGCCAGGTCGTCGGCGAGCGAGCCGGGCCGGTCCGCCACCTTGACCTTCGCGGTGGCACAGCCCGAGGCGATCACCAGCTCGGCGGCGCGTTCGGGGGTGACAGCCGGAACGATGCAGTTCACCGGGATCCGGTCACGCACCGGCGCCGGCCAGCCGACCGTGCAGGCTTCCACCGCCGTCGCCAGCCACCGGGACGCGACGGCGTCGTCGTACTCGGGGAACGGGCAGAACTCGCCCCATCCGTGAGGGCCCGGCAGCAGGACCCCCTCCCGCACGGTGATCCCCCGGAAGCGGTCGGTCAACCCGATCGCGTAGGGCGCCACCGAGAAGTCTGCCTGAGCCGTCACCTGGGCAGATTACGCCCGCGCCAAGACTGTCGGCGGGCCCGCGTAAGGTTGCGGCCGTTGGTTGGGAGAGCAGGATGACGACTCCGGCGAGACGGGTGGTGAAGTACCCCATGACCTACGTGGTGCTCACGGTCTGGGGCGTGCCGATCTCCCGCCTACCTCTGGCGCTGCTCCGGATGGGTACCGAGCGCCTTGCGCTGCGGTCCGTCCCCGGGCTGCGTTTCGCCAAACTTCTCGGTACCGGCGACGGGCGCACGTTCACCCTGCGCGACGCCGATCCCCGGCACTGGGGTTTGCTGACCGTCTGGGAGAGCCCGGAGCACGCCACCGCGTTCGCGGAGGGTGGGGTCCACCGCCGCTGGAACGCCCTGGCCTCCGAGCGTCTCGAGATCACGATGAGCCCTCTGACCAGCCGGGGTGAGTGGGCCCGCACCGAGCCGTTCGGGTCACCGGCACCACGAAGAATTGCGGACGACGTCCAGGTCGCCTCGATCACCCGGGCCCGCCTGCGACCGAGTCGGGCGATGAGCTTCTGGCGTTCCGTCCCTCCGGTCTCCGCCGAATTGTCCACCGTCGCCGGTCTACGCCTGGCGCTCGGTATCGGGGAGGCCCCGATCGGTCTTCAGGGCACGTTCTCCCTGTGGGAATCGTCGTCCGCGCTGAACGATTTCGCCTACCACCGGGCCAGCCACCTCGACGTGGTCCGTCGCACCGGGCCCGAGCGCTGGTACGCGGAAGAACTTTTCGCCCGGTTCGAGGTGCACTCGGTCACCGGGACCTTCGGATCCTTCCGGGGCACCGCGCCGGAGCCCAGCCGGCGGGGGGAAGAATGAACCGGCAGTCGACAGCACCGGACGTTCCGGGGCAGATCGTGATCGGCCTGCTGATCGCCGGTGTCCTGACCCAGATCAGTTACCCGCTGCTGTCCGGTGCTCCCCTGCGCGTGGTCACCGTGCTCAGTGTGCTGCTGCTGACCTCGGCCGGGGTGCTGCACGCCGCCCTGCGCTGGAGTCCTCGGCACGCCGCGATCCTGTTCGCGGTCGCGGGCGGCATCGGACTGGCGGCCGAGACGATCGGCGTGCACACGGGATATCCGTTCGGCGAGTACATCTACACCGGCCGGCTGGGCCTGAAGGTCGTCGGGGTACCGGTGCTGGTCCCGATCGCCTGGACGATGATCGCCTATCCGGCTCTGTTGCTGGGCCGTCGCCTGGCCACCGGCCTCGGCGGGACCAGGAGCCGGGCGCGCACGGTCCTGCTCGGCGGATTCACCCTCGCCGCCTGGGACCTCTACCTCGACCCACAGATGACCGCGCAGGATGCCTGGCGTTTCGCCGACCCACACCCGGCGCTGCCCGGTGTGCCCGGCATCCCGCTGACGAACTACGCGGGCTGGCTGCTGGTGGCGCTGATCATCGTCGCCGCGCTCGACCGCGCGCTGCCCGACCGTCCGGACCGTCGGCGAGGTTGGGAATGGCCTGCCGCCTCCGTGCTGGCCTGGACCTGGCTCGGGTCGGCCGTGGCCAACCTGTTCTTCTTCGGCCGGCCCTGGGTGGGGGTCTACGGAGGCCTGGTGATGGGCCTGACGGTCCTGCCTTATCTACGCCACCTGATCGCGGTCGCCGGAGCCGAACCCGACGGAGAACCAGGATCCGGGCCAGGCACCGAGCCAGGAACCGGGCCGGATCGCGAGCCCTCCCAGGAGCCGAACCCTGCCCCTGAGGACCACCGTGGTCAGGACCTCGCCCGCGAGCAGAGCACTGTGCCGGGCGGCAGACCGGGCCAGAGATCGCGGACCGGGCACGAATCGGGATCCGGCAGTACCGGACCGGGGACCAGGACGGGCACAGGCGGTAGGCCCGGCTCGAGCGATAGGCCCAGCTCGAGCGATAGGCCCAGCTCCGGCAAGCGGGCCGGCTCCGGGCATAGGCCTGATCCCGGAAAGCGGGCAGGCTCGGGGAGCTGGCCTGAACCCGGCAGTTGGGCAGACTCGGGCAGTAGGCCCGGCGCCGGCGGTAGGCCTGGCTCCGGCAACAGGCCGGACCAGGACGACGATTTCAAGGACACGACCGCACGGATCGGGGAACGTTGACGAGACGGAGTACGGCACGCGCTGTCTGGCGCGGACTGGTGCGGGTGGGAAGCCTGACCGCCATGGGACTGACCGTGCACACGGCGTTCAATCTGCGGGCGTTACGACAGCCGGGGAACGACCCGGACGAGGTCGGCGAGCGCGTCACCGTGCTGCTGCCGGTCCGTAACGAGGCCGAGCGGGTGGCGCCCTGTCTGGCGTCGCTGCTCGACCAGATCCGGGTGCCCTACCTGGAGATCCTCGTCATCGACGACGGCTCGACGGACGGCACGGTCGATGTGGTGCGGGCCACGGCGGCCGGGGATCCGCGGGTTCGGATGCTCAGCGCTGGGGATCCGCCCGAGGGCTGGCTGGGTAAACCGAACGCCTGCCACGCCGGGGCCCGGCTGGCGTCGGGTTCGGTGCTGGTGTTCGTGGACGCTGATGTGCTGTTCGCACCACATGCTCTGGCCGCTGCAGTGAACCTGCTCAGAAAGTCTGACCTGCAACTGGTCTCGCCGTACCCGCGTCAGCTGGCCGGTACCGCGGGCGAGCGTCTCGTGCAGCCTCTGCTGCAGTGGTCCTGGCTCACCACCCTGCCTCTGCACAAGGCCGAGAACTCACCGCGGGCGAGCCTTTCCGCAGCCAACGGCCAGTTCCTGGTGGTCGACACCGAGATCTACCGCGACAGTGGTGGGCACGCGGCTCCCACGGTGCGGGGCGCGGTGCTGGACGACATCGCCCTGCTGCGGTCTGTGAAGGCGGCCGGAGGGCGGGGCGGGGTCGTCGACGGCACCCATCTCGCGGTCTGCCGGATGTACGGCGACTGGGCGGAACTGCGCGACGGCTACACCAAGTCACTCTGGTCGGCCTTCGGTGGCCGGACCGGTGCCGGGGCAGTCGTCGCCGGCTTGGGTGTGGTCTACCTGGTGCCACCCATCGCTGCGCTGACCGGCTCGCTGACCGGCTTCAGCGGCTACCTGGCCGGCGTGATCGGCCGTTACCTGGTGGCGGAGCGTACCGACGGCCGCTCACTGCCCGACGCGCTCGCGCACCCGGCGTCGATCGGGGTGTTCGGCTGGCTGGTCGGCCGGTCGGTGCGGGCCAGCAGTCGCGGTGAGCTGTCGTGGCGCGGGCGATCGATCGACGGCGGTTCCGCCCGGCAGCCGGTCTTCGTGCCAGGCGCGTCGGGAGCATCGATGGCGGAACACCGCACCGTGACCAACCAGATCTTCCAGGGCCTGCACGCTGAACCTGACCAGCTTGCTGCACCAGACCTGCGCACCGAACCCGACCAGCCTGCCGAACCTGACCGGCCCGCCGTACCTGACCGGCCCGCCGTACCTGACCGGCCCGCCGTACCTGACCGGCCCGCCGTACCTGACCGGCCCGCCGAACCCGACCAGTCTGCCGAACCTGACCGGCCCGCCAACTCGACCGAGAGCCGCTGAGCATGGCCCGGGTGATCGTGGTCGGTGCCGGGCTCGGTGGGCTGTCCGCCGCGGCCCGTCTGGGGGCGCTGGGCCACCAGGTGACCGTGCTGGAGCAGGCCGAACAGATCGGCGGCAAGCTCGGCCTGCTGCGGCGGGAGGGGTTCGGCTTCGACACCGGGCCCAGCCTGCTCACGCTGCCGGCGGTCTACCGCGACCTGTTCCTGAAGACCGGCAAGCCGCTGGAAGACGTGCTCGAGCTCGTGCCCCTCGATCCGGCGTGCCACTACCGCTTTCCCGGTGGGCTCGAGCTGGACATGCCGGGCAGCGGACCGGGCGGGGTCTCCCGCGCCTGGGCCGAGGCCCTCGGTCCGAGAGCCGGGCAGGACTGGACGGCGTTCCACCGGCGCGCAGCCGGCATCTGGGACCTGACCCGTGACCCGTTCCTGGAGTCACCCCTCGACGGGATCCGCACGCTGCTCGGGCTGGCCCGCAACCCGGCCGACATCCGCACGGTCGCGCCCTGGCTCAGCCTGCGTGGCCTCGGCCGCCAGTACCTGCAAGCTCCCGAGCAGCGCATGTTCCTCGACCGCTACGCCACCTACACCGGCTCCGACCCGCGCCGGGCCCCAGCGGCCCTGGCCACGGTGCCGTTCGTGGAGCACGCCTTCGGCTCCTGGTACATCCCCGGCGGCCTGTGGCAGCTCGGTGCGGCCGTGGCCGACCGGGCAACATCGCACGGCGTCAAGATCCTCACCTCGTCGCCGGTCGAGCAGGTGATCGCCTCCCCCCAGGTCGAGGGGGTGCGGCTGGAGAGCGGCGAGACGTTGCCGGCCGACGTGGTGGTGTCGGGGGTCGAGGCAGCCCATCTGTACCGCGACCTGCTGCCCGGTGCTGAGGGCAAGGGCGGGCGGCGCGCGCTCGCGAAGGCATCACCCTCGCTCTCGGGTTTCGTCATGCTCCTGGCCCTGCGGGGTCGCACGCCCGGCCTGCGGCACCACACCGTGCTGTTCCCCACCGACTACGACGCCGAGTTCGACCACGTGTTCGGCACCGGGAAACAGGCCGGGAAACCCTCACCGGTGCCCGATCCCACGGTGTACATCAGTGCCCCGGACGATCCGGCGCTGCGCCCGGACGACGACCACGAGGCCTGGTTCGTGCTCGTCAACGCCCCCCGCCACGAACCAGCCGCCGGAATGGACTGGGACGCTCCCGGTCTCGCCGAGTCGTACGCCCAGAAGATCCTGGGGCTGATGGCGCAGCGGGGCTTGGACGTGCGCGACCGCCTGCTCTGGAACGAGATCCGCACCCCTGCCGACCTGGAACGCAACACCCGCTCGACCGGCGGCTCGATCTACGGCTCGAGCAGCAACGGCGCGCGATCGGCCTTCCTGCGCCCGGGCAACCGCAGCCCGGTACCCGGCCTGTTCCTGGTCGGCGGCTCGTCCCACCCCGGCGGCGGCCTCCCCCTGGTCGGGCTCTCCGCCGCCATCGTCTCCGACCTCATCGGCAAAGCCTGACCGCCGGTACCGAACCGTCAGATCTGGCTGAGGTCTGTTTCCACCGGAAAGGGAGCCGTCACCTTCAGAACACCGGTGAAGACCTCACCGTCGCGGTACCGCCCCGTAGCCGGATCAAGAACGTACGTGTACGCCAGAGGAACACCCGGTAGCGGCCTGCTCGATCCGCCAGTAGAACTGAATTCCCGCCCGGGCGTACTGCTCCGCCTTCACGATCCGGTCGGTGGTCTCCGAACCAGGAGAAACGACGTCGACGACGAGCAGAACGTGCTCGGGCCGGGTCGGGCTGACGTCGATCGTGTCGGCGCGATAAACCGTCACATCTGGCACCCCCGCCGATCAGCACATCCACAACGCGACCATCCTCGCCTGCCTGCTCAACGCTCCAGGATGCGTTCCACGTCGTCCGGGTCGGCCGCCGCACCGATCGCCTCGATCACCACCGGCACACCGACCCAGTCGCAGAGCCGTTGCACGTTCGGCTCCGCCAGGCGTCGCATCACCCTGTCGTAGATCGGCCCCGGCCGCTTCGGGTCTTTCGCCATGTCAACGAGATTGCCGACCGCAGCAGCTAGTTCACCGGGCAGGAGAGACACCTGTGGATAACCCGAACATCGTGTGAGCCGGGGAATGCACGCCGACGATCAAGAAACCCAGGAGGTTACGACATCCCCCGCCGGACCACCACAACCAGCTGCAACAACCCAGTGGCGCCGGCCCCCGTCATGACGATTCCCCCCGCCGTGGCCCAGGTTCCGGCCGACGCCGGGTAAACCCCCGCCGCCAGCACGAACATGGCCGCCACCAGCACCCGTGTCGGCCGCTCGGACACCGTCACGACACCGATCGACGTCATTCCCCGATGACGGGCCCACGATCGCGTGAACTCGTGCAGCAGACCCAAACAGGCACCGGCCACGCACCAGACCCAGAACCCGCCCGCAAGCCAGAGACAGGCTGCGAAACAGATGTCCGAGCACCGGTCACAGACCCGGTCCAGCCGCGCCCCGAAGGACGAGACCCGGGAACTGAGCACGGCGACGGCCCCGTCCAGCCCGTCGAGCAGCGCGGACAGGCCGATCAGCGCTGCGGCGAGCAGGGGCCAGCGGGATCCCGCCGCAGCGGGCACCAGGGCGCACACCCCCACGAGCAGACCGAAGAGCGTCACTACATGCGGCGATATCCGCAGCATCACGAGCGGTTTGGCCGTCAGATAGACAAAGCGCAGCCAGCCACCGACCAGACCGGTGGGCGCGGCGTTCCCGTGCAGGGCAGACCATTCCGCGAATCCGGGCACCCGGCCGGGCCGTTCCGGGTCAGGCCGTTCCGACATCAGGGCGATCCAGGGAGCAGAGGACGACACCTGGAGACCGAGGGCTCCGTGAGGGTGGGGCTGCGGAGACGGGAGGAAAGCCGACCGGTCACGAGCATCCTCGACCGCCAGCGATTTCCGCGAGGGGTCGACGCACGGTCGCATGTGGGCGGCAGGACGAGCCCCGCGAAGCCCTCCCCGGCCCACCCGCTCCCCCAGGCGACCCGGGAGATGCGGGCCGGTAGACGTCCACAAGCATCAAAACAGCACCAAAACCCCTAGACCCGGGTGGTGAGCCCCAGCGCCTCGGCGACCTCGAGCGTCGCCGTGGACCGGTTCATCGTGATGAAGTGCAACCCGGGAGCACCCCCGTCGAGCAGCTCCCGGGAGAGCTCGGTGGCGATCTCGACGCCCACCTGCCGCACCGCCGCCGGCTCGTCGGCAACGGCGTGCAGCCGCTCGACGACGACATCGGGAATGGCGACACCGGTGAGCTCGGCGATGCGCGTGACCTGCTTGACGTTGGTGACGGGCATGATCCCCGGGATGATCGGGATGGTGCAGCCCAGGGACGCGGCCCGGTCGACCAGTTCGAAGTAGGTCGACGGCGTGAAGAACATCTGGGTGATCGCGAACTGCGCGCCGGCCTCCGCCTTCATCGCGAGCACGCGCGCGTCGGCATCGAGATCGGCGCTGGCGGGGTGGATGTCGGGGAAGGCCGCGACGCCCACGCTGAAGTTGCCCAGCTCACGCACGAGCGAGACCAGCTCGACGGCGTACCGCGGACCCCCCGGGTGCTGCACCCACTCGGCGCGCGGCCCACCGGCCGGGTCGCCCCGCACCACGAGAACGTTCTTCACCCCCGCCGCCGCATAGTCGGCAACCACGCCACGCAGCTCCGCGAGACTGGCACCGACACATGTCAGGTGGGCCATGGGGGTCAGCGTGGTGTCTTGCGCGATGCGCTGGGTGACACGTGTGGTGCGGTCCCGACTCGACCCACCAGCCCCGTAGGTCACCGACACGAAGGTCGGGTTGAGCGGCTCGAGCCGACGGATCGACTGCCAGAGCGTCGCCTCCGCCTCGTCCGTCTTCGGCGGGAAGAACTCGAAGGAGATCGAGGGGCGCTGGGTCGCGATGAGTTCGTGCAGCTGCTCGTGCAGGGCGGGTCGGTCCTGGGGCATGCCGGTGAGTTTACGCGTGCGGTCGTCCGTCACCCCGGCCGCAGCGCGCATGATCAGGAACGGGACGACGCCGAAATGAGCCGAAGTTGATCACGAACAGGTCAGCAGGTGGTCACGTTCAGGGTGGATCGCGGATGAACCGGCGAAAAACGTCGTTCTCACCAGAGTCATAGGCCCCTACCCGGCGCGCAGCGGGCGGGCGGACCTGAGAAGGTGGGACCCCGGCCGCCCACACGCCGGGCCCCACGCGTCTCCCACCGCACGGGTGCAGGAGCAGCACGGAAGAAGGACCCGCCAGCATGACGTCGCTCGCACCCTCGGCCGGCAGCCATCCCCTGCAGGCGGAGCATCTGCGGGAGCGGGTGGACACGGCGCTGCAGGACTTCCTGGCCCGCCGTTCGCTCGAGCTCGCCGACGTGTCCCCGGAGTGCGTCGAGATCGCCGACACCGTCTCGGTGATGACCAGCGCGGGCAAGCGCCTGCGCCCGGCGTTCCTCTACTGGGGCTGGCGCGGTGCGGGCGGTGAGAACTGCGAGGCCGCGGTGAAGGCAGCCTCGGCCCTGGAGCTCTTCCAGGCCGCCGCTCTCATCCACGACGACCTGATCGACGCCTCCGACCTGCGCCGCGGGATGCCCGCGGTGCACAAGCGGTTCGAGAGCAAGCACCGTGAGCAGGGCTGGAACGGCGCCCCGGAGGCGTTCGGCCTGGCCGGAGCGGTGCTGGCCGGCGACCTGTGCCTGGTCTGGACCGAGGAGCTGTTCTCCGCCAGCGGCCTGTCGGCGGAACAACTGGCCCGGGCCCGGCCGATGTTCGACACGATGCGCACCGAACTACTGGGCGGCCAGTACCTCGACGTGCTCAGCCAGGTGCTGCCGGAGAAGGATCCGGCCGTGATGGCAGAGCGTGCCCTGAGAGTGATCCGGTTCAAGAGCGCCAAGTACTCGGTGGAGCACCCCCTGCTCATCGGTGCGAGCGCGGCGGGGGCCGACGACAAACTGCTGGCGGTCTACTCCGAGTTCGGCCTGGCGCTGGGCGAGGCGTTCCAGCTGCGCGACGACGTGCTGGGTGTGTTCGGTGACCCCGCCACCACCGGTAAGCCCGCCGGTGACGACCTGCGGGAGGGCAAGCGCACCGTGCTCGTCGCCCGTACCCTTCAGAACAGCACACCGGCCCAGGCCGCGACCGTGCACCGCCTGCTGGGCGATCCGGCCCTGGACGAGGCCGGCGTGGACACCCTGCGCCAGATCATCGTGGAGACCGGTGCGGTGACGCAGATCGAGCAGATGATTACCTCGGCCACCGCCCAGGCCGAATCCGCACTCGCAGGAGCCGATCTCGCTCCCGGACCGGCCCGCGACGTGCTGGCCGGCCTGGTCGTCGCGGCCACAGCAAGGAAGCAGTGACTAATGCCTCTCACCTCCATGAGCCGTAACCGCTTCAACACCGCTCCCCGGCGCAAGGGTCCCCGCACCGTCACCGGCCCCACCGACACCGTGGTGATCGTCGGTGCCGGTCTGGCCGGGCTCTCGGCCGCGATGCGCCTGGCCCGTACCGGCCGCCAGATCATCGTGCTGGAGCGCGACCTGGTGCCCGGCGGACGGGCCGCGGTGCGCGCGATCAGCGCCCCGAACGGCAACGGCGAGTACCGGTTCGACCCGGGCCCGACCGTGCTGACCATGCCCGATCTGATCGCCGACTGCTTCGACTCGCTCGGTGAGGACATGGCCGACTGGCTGAACCTCAAGCCGGTGGAACCGCTGTACCGCACCACGTTCGCCGACGGTTCCTCGATCGACGTGCACTCCGACGTGGACCGGATGGCCGACGAGATCGAGCGCGTCATCGGGCCGGACGAGGCGGCGGGCTTCCGGCGCTACGTGAAGTTCGTGTCGCGGCTGTACAAGTACGAGATGCGGGACTTCATCGACCGCAACATCGACTCCCCGCTCGACCTGCTCACGGTGAACCTGGCCAAGCTGACAGCGATCGGTGGCTTCCGGCGGATGGCGCCGAAGGTCGGCCAGTTCCTCAAAGACGACCGCACGCAGCGCATCTACTCGTTCCAGGCGCTGTACGCGGGGCTGTCGCCCTACGACGCGATGGCCCTGTACGCGGTGATCGCCTACATGGACTCGGTGGCGGGCGTGTACTTCCCGGCCGGGGGCATGGCGGCGGTGCCGGCGGCGATGGCCGCCGCGGCGAAGAAGCACGGCGTGGAGTTCCGGTACGGCACCGAGGTGACGAAGGTCGAGCACTCCGGCGGCCGGGCCACCGCCGTGATCACGTCCGACGGCGAGCGCATTCCCGCCGACGTGGTGGTGCTCAACCCCGACCTCCCCGTCGCCTACCGGGATCTGCTGGGCAAGACGCCGTTCCGGGTGAAGCGGCTGACCTACTCGCCGTCCTGCTACCTGATGCTGGCCGGGACCCGGCAGAACTGGCCGAACGCCGCCCACCACAACATTCACTTCGGTGGCCCCTGGAAGGGCACGTTCGAGGAGCTGACGTCGGGCCGCCTGATGAGCGACCCGTCGTTCCTGGTGACGAACCCGACGGCCTCGGACGCCCGGCTCGCGCCGGCGAACCGGGACATCTACTACGTGCTGTTCCCGACGCCGAACCTGGACTCGCCGATCGACTGGAAGCGCCTCAAGCCGGTGTACCGCGAGCACGTGCTCGCCCAGCTGGAGTCGCACGGGTACGAGGGTTTCGGCGACTCGATCGAGGTGGAAGACGTCACCACGCCGCTGGAGTGGGAGGAACGCGGCATGGAGCGCGGCGCCCCGTTCGCCGCGGCGCACTCGTTCTTCCAGACCGGCCCGTTCCGCCCGGGAAACCTGTGGGGCGAGAACGTGGTGTTCACCGGCTCGGGCACGCAGCCGGGGGTCGGGGTGCCGATGGTGCTGGTGTCGGGGCGGCTGGCGGCCGAGCGGATCACCGGGCCCGATCCGGTGTACGCATCGCGGGCATGGCGCTGAGGGGCTTTCAGAGCGAATTGAGGACGCGTATGCCCACCGGTGGTGGGTGTGCGGCGGTTCGGTCAGTCATGGGTACGGAGGACGCCCCTCCCCCGTTCTCACTACTCTCTGTTTCTGTCTGACCACACCGATAGTCTCTCCGGCGTATGCCAGCCTGTCAGTCTTCACACCCTCTCGGGAGCACGCCGATGAGCATCATCGACAAGCTCGATCAGCTGACGCCGCGAGCGATCGCGGAGATCCGGAAACTCACGCCCCGGGCGATCGCTGAGGCCCGGCTGGAGGCACAGGCCGAACGCCGGGCCGCTGCGGCCGCGGCTGCTCAGGCCGCCCATGAAGAGGCCGCGCGACTGGCTCGCCAAGTCGAGGTCGCCGAGACGGTGAACCGGCCGTTCCTCAAAGCCGCTTCCCGGTGGGCAGAACCGGAATCCCTGGCGGCGCGGCCGAAGTCCGTACGCGGTCCGCTGACCGAGATCACCAGGGCCGCGCAGGCCCTGAGACAAGGAAGCGATTCGGTCGCGATCACTTCGGGCGAACGCAGTTGGGTCGAGGCGCTTCCGTCCCTGGTGGAGAAGCTGCTGAAGCTGGCCGAGACGGCTCGGGGCAAAGACCCGCACCTCAGCCTGGAGATCACCGAGGTACTGCTGGCTGCCCGGCCCGCGTCACGGGCATCGTGGCGGCAGCGGGCCCTCGCCGGTGAGCATGCCGGTGATCTGCCGACAGCCATGCATGCCCATCAGTCGTACCTGAATCTCACCTCCGGCGACCGTCTGGGAGTGAAGGACAAGCTGAAGGCTCTGGAAGAACGCGACGACCGGCGCCTGCGCCTGGTCACCGTGCTGGATGCCGCGCTCCGGGCGGGCACGAATCTACGGGAACAGATGCAGATGTTACTGAGGCTGCTGAACCGGCCCACCCCACGCAAGGAACTGGACGCGGCGGTGGCCACCCTGCTGGATCAGGTGCTGGCTCTTCCCGTCGCCGAGCTGGCCCGGCCCACCCTGCAAGACGTGTTGCACCACGTGAGCCGCTGGCAGCGGTACGCAACCCTGTACCCAGCCCCGCTGGCCGAGAACGATGCCCGCAACCTGAGTGTGCTGCGGCTCAACGACCTGCGCCAGCGACTGGCCGGGAAACGGGTGTGCCTGGTGACGGACGACGCTCAGCGGCTGAGAGGTTCCGGCCAGGGTGAGCGGGTGGACGACTACGACGTGGTGGTGCGGTTCGGCCCCACGCGCAACAGCCCGGCGGACGGCGGTGCGCGCACCGATGTCCAGGTGATCCGCCACGACGCGAAAATGGGCTGGAACACTCAGACCCGGTTGCGACTGATCCTCTCCGACGATCCCGACGTCACCGATGACCTGGACGAGGCCGAGGGTCCCGGCGACTGGTTGACAGCTGTGCGCTCGCAGCTCGTCCCGGGCCGTCAGTCGGCGATCGCCGAGAAGGCCCTGCGCCGGCCGCTGCGCAACCCGGTGCAGGACGACACGGAACCCATGGCCGGCACGGCGGAACAACCCCTGCAGACCGACACCTACCAGGTGCTCCGGCTACTCGACCTGCTGGCGGTGTGCGAGGTGGTCGACCTGATCGGCTTCCGCCCGGAACAGGACTTCACCCATGCCGAGATGGCCTGGCTCACGCCTCGGCTGGAACAGTTCGACGACCACGCGATCGGAGTGCGATGACCGCCCGGCCCGGCGACGTCACGAAGGACGACACGATCTCGGTGCAGAAAGATCCCGACCTGACCGTGGCACCGGACAACCCGACCGCATCGGTGCCCATCGGCGTCCCCCATTGGAATGCCCGTCTGGCCGAACTGCGCAAGGAGGGCAGCTTCCAGGAGGCCGCCCGGCTGGCACGTGAAGAATTACCGGAGAGGCCTTCCGCAGCAGATCATCTCGAAGCCGGTCGGAGCCTGGCCGCGGTCTCCGACTACGACACGGCGAACGCCCATCTTCTCCTGGCGAGCCTGGACGCGCGTCAGGCCCCGGATGCCCTGGCCAAGCTCGCCGAGGTCGCCTGGGTGCGTCATGATCATGTTCGGGGGCGAGAGTTCGCCCTGGAGGGTCTGGAACTTGACCCGGGCCTGCGAGGTTGCCGGATTCAGTTGCGGCGCAACGAGAACTCTGAGGCGACGGCGAACGCGCTGGGCGACACCACCGGCATGGTCGCGCACGCCGCCTTCCACGCCGACCCGCACGGCAACGCGGGTGACCTGGCCCTGGTCGACTCGGTGCGGCGCGGTTTCGATCTGGAGTACGAACCGAAACCCCGTAAGGGGCTTGCGAAGAGCGCTCTGAAGAAGCCGGTCTCGTTCCCCCGCTGGTGGGATGTGCACGTGCACCAGCTGTTCGACGAGCAGCGCCTCGCCCAGGTCAACGCCGGTGACGGTCTCGTGCTCGGTGGCGGTGGGCTGTTCCTGCCCGATACCGCGCCGAACGGGAATTCCGGCTGGCAGTGGAACATCACCGACGAGATGCTGCGCCGGATCACGGTGCCGCTGGTGGTCTGGGCGGTGGGCTACAACACGTTCGAGGGCCAGGAGTTCGACGGCAGCCGGTTCGGCACCTCGCTGCGCACGCTGGTGGAGAGGGCCGGGTTCGTCGGTCTGCGCAACGCCGGGTCGGTGGAGCGCGTACGAGCTCTCCTGCCGGACGCGCTGGCCGAGAAGGTGCGCTGGCAGCCCTGCCCGACCACGGTCATCTCGAAGCTCGGCGGCCCGGCCTGGGAGGCGGAGCCGGCCGACGACGGCGAGACCGGGCCGGTACTGCTGAACTGTGCCTACGACCGGTCGAACCGGCGCTTCGGCGACGGGTACGGGCAGTTCCTGGCCGGGATGCGCGACTGGATCCTGAGTACCCGGAACCGGGCCGAGGTGCGGTACGCGGCGCACTGCGTGGACGACGAGATCTTCGTCAACGACCTGCGCCGCGAGCACGGCCTGACGCTGCCAGTGATCCCGATGTACGACATGACCGTCGAGGAGATCCACACCACCTACCGCCGCGCCGCTCTGGTGGCGGGGATGCGCGGGCACGCCGGGATGGTGCCGTTCGGCTGCGGTACCCCGATCATCAGCCTGGTCTCACACCCGAAGCTGACCTACTTCCTGGCCGACATCGGCCGCGAGGAGTGGGGCGTGCCGGTGAACGAGCCCGAACTGGGCCGGCGGCTCGAGGAACTCACCGATCATCTGCTCGACAACCGGGCGAGCGTGGTGGCCGACATCGGGCAGCTGCAACAGCGGTTGTTCGAGGTCACGCTGGAGAACCTGGCCGCTGTGCCCGAGCCGTTACGGGTCATACCCACCCGTTGATCACCACCGATGGTGGCTGACCAGGGCGTTCAAGGTTACTCTCCCGAAAGGGCTTGTATCAGGAGTGACGACGGGGAGCTTTTTGTGAGGCAGGAGGCGACATGCCGCGGGTGAGTGACAAGGCCCTGGACGCGGCCCGGATCGGCGATCTGAAGCTGCGGGCCGCTTATGAGCACTGCCGCCGGGTCAACGCCGAGCACGGCAAGACGTACTACCTGGCGACGATGCTGCTGCCGCCGGAGAAGCGCCCGTACGTCTGGGCGCAGTACGCGTTCGCCCGGTCCGCCGACGAGTTCGTCGACTCGCTGGTCGCGCCGAACCCGGCCGCCCTGGAGACGTGGGGCAACGAGTTCCTCGAGGCACTGTCGGGCGGTGCGGTGCCGGAAGACCCGGCGACCGTGGCCATGCTGCACACGGTGCGGCGCTGGCAGGTACCCCGGGTGCACATCGAGGCGTTCCTGGAGTCCATGCAGATGGACGCCACGATCACCGGCTACCAGACGTACGCCGACCTGGAGCAGTACATGTACGGGTCGGCGGCGGTGATCGGCCTGCAGATGCTGCCGATCCTCGAGCCGCAGACCCCGGAGGCCTCGGCGCGGGCCCGGGCCCTGGGCGAGGCCTTCCAGATGTCGAACTTCATCCGCGACGTGGGTGAAGACCTGCAGCGCGGTCGGGTGTACCTGCCGCAGGAAGATCTCGACAGTTTCGGCGTGACCCGCGAGGCCCTGCAGGGCGGCGAGGTCACCCCGATGATCCGTGAGCTGCTGAAGTTCGAGATCGAGCGCACCCGCCGGCTGTACGCGTTCGCCGAGCCGGGCATCGAGATGCTGCACCCGACCTCGCAGGACTGCGTGCGTACCGCGTTCATCCTGTACGGCGAGATCCTCGACGCCGTGGAGAAGATCGACTACCAGGTGCTCAGCCGGAGGGCCTCGGTGCCGCTGACGCGCCGGCTCGCCGTGGCACTGCCGGCGGCCCGCCGGGCATCCCGGGCCCGGAAGGCGAACCGGCAGGTCGTACTGCCGTCGTCCTCCTCCTCGAAAGACTCCAAGGAGGAGGACCCGGCGGGAGCTTCCCGCTGATCAGAACGCGAGGGCCTGCGCCCGGCGCCGCACCTCGGTCTTGCGGTGGCCGGTGCGCAGGGCATCGACCGGCGTACCGGGGTAGTCGTCCTCGGTGAACAACCAGCGCAGCGCTTCTTCGTCGGAGAAACCCGAGTCGTTGAGCACGACCAGCGTGCCCTGCAGATCGGGCAGCGGCGCTCCGTCTTTCAGCAGTTCCGCCGGCACGCTCATGATCTTGCGCTCGCCCCGGCGCAGGCCGATGAGCACGCGTTCCTGCAGCATGCGGCGAACCTTGCCGACATCGGTACCGATCAGCTCGGCCACGTCGGGCAGGTTGAGCCAGACCCGCTCGCCGTCGGGGCCCTGGCTGAGGACGTCTTCGTTTTCGTGGGGTGTGTCTGACACGCGACTTAGGGTGCCACGTCCCACCGGCAAAACCAGAAACCACCCGGCCCTCGGTGTCGACGGCACGAAGGGACCAGACTCCGAACGGATCGGAATCGGCCCCCTCCCGGCGTACCGGTCAGGCCGGTTCGACCGTCTGATCAGGAACAGGTCCACAGAACCGGGACATGCCTGCCCCCTTCGGCAGCCGGGTCAGAGATGGCGGTGCCGACGACCACGCCGTCGTCCTTGATGATGAGAGGCAGGACGATGATGCCCGGCCGGTAGGTCGGCAAGGCACTGAACGAGCCGGCCCTCCACACCCCTCCCTCGCCGTCCAGGAAGCCGGAAACCGCACCGTCCTTGTTCACCGACGTGGCATCGAAGTCCGACGGCAGTGTGGTGAAGGTGTCGTTGTGCCACAAGATCCGGGACGACTCCTCCGTCCCGTCCTCCCGGGGCACACTGACGCTTCCCAGTGCGTACTCACCGGCGACCTGACCGACCGAGCTACCGGTAGTCTCCTCGCGCCTCGGAAGCGGCGAGAAGCCATTCGTCGCAGTCCCCTTCAACGCCGTCGTGGTGCGGTTCGGGTGGCTGGCCTCGTGATTGCTGGTGACCGCGACCATGGTGCCGTCATCGTCCACGTCCATCAGCTCCAGTGAGCCGGACCCCGCGCCCAGGTCTCGATACTCCCCGGGGGAATCGACCGACCAGACAATGCCGTGTGACCACATCTCCTCCTCGGAGAACACCGCGTTGCCGATGATCTGGCCGGCATCGGTGATGCCCCGAACCACAACGCCTACCGCCCCTGCCGGCGTGGCCAGGTCGATGGCTGCCCTCTCGGACCAGAGAACCGGTCCTCTCCCCAGGATCCCTCCGGCGGCCATCCCATCGGCATTGACGACAGAGATGTAACCGCCCGAACCACCACTAGTTTCGAGAACCGTCGCGGATCCGCCACGCCAGAGCACGGGGTACATGTTCCCGTCCGGATCCTGGGCCATGCCCGCGATGTAGTCTCCATCGGCCGCACTGACGTCAAAGGTGCTGAGACCGGCCGGAAGATCGAAGCTGGTGACGCCCCACGTGCACGACGGCGCGGCATGAGCGGAAGCTACCGGGGCGGCGACCAGGACCACCGTAGCGACAGCAACAGCCAGCCCAGCCGAAAAGGGCTTGAAACGCATGATGATCCCTACTTTTCCATAGATGCAGAACGCGCTTGCAGGGCGAGATCACCGTAGGCATTTAAAGGTTAAAAGGGGACAAACGCCCAAGAGTGACCCCGGCCACGTTAGACCGGCCCACCTCCGGTACCGCAGCCAACGACGATGAGAGCGCCCCCCTGGCCCCGTTCCGCCGGGCACGATCTTCATGCGCAGCCTGCGCCGGCGGCGGCGCCAGTGGCGGTCGATGGTTAATCCAAAGCCGTTGTCCTGTCGTACGAACCGGAAGAACTGATCGACGGGCCCATCGCCATGAACCGCTTCTCGCTGCACGAGACCGGCACGTTCCGCATGGGTGGATCAGGAGCCGAGGGATGGCCGGTGGACATCGAGTACGGCCGGTCCTCCTTCATCGAGCAACTGCCGACCCTCCCGACCGCCCCGCAGGAAAGCCGGGAGCGATGCTCCCCTTGATCCGATGGACCCGAGAAAAGGTCCAGGCCCCGGATGACGGCACAAGACATGCCCATGTCACAGGTCGTCGCTATTCCACTACGCTCTGTTGCACAATGACCTTGGAGTGACCGTACTGACCGAGGGACACGAACCTGACCGAGAGGATGCCAAGGCTCATGAACGATCCGACCGCAGCTCTTCTCGGGGATCCCACAGCTCCGCGCCGACGGCGCGGGGTCGGCCCGAAACCCTTGTCCGACAGTGTGCCCGACACCTTCGCGGAGACCGACACCCCTGGAGTGGTCGTCGCCGCGGCACACCTACAGGTCTCCCAACCGCCATCGGTACCGCCGGTACCTCCGGCTCGGCACCGGGTGCACCGGCCCGGCCCCGGCGTGCAGATGCTGCTGCAGCGCACCCGGCTCACAGTGCTCGTCGGTCTGGCCCCGGCCGCCACCGTGGTGCTTCCTCCCCCGGCGCCGCTGGTCCTGCTCAGCCGACCCGGCACCACCCCCGACTCGATCCCGCGACTGGCCACGACGTCCACGCTCGACGCACCGCCGCATCCGGCGGCCACCCTGCGCACGGTCAGCCTGCGCATCCTGGTCGACGCCCTGGTGAGCGCCGATCCCGATGACGCGGGCCGGGCCCGGCGGCGGGCCGGGGCGACCGGCCAGCTCCCCGCGGACTCATCGGGTCTGCCGTCCCTCGCCTACCGGGTGAAGCCCGGTGACGATCTGGAGAGCGTGGCGCGGGTCGCGGGGTGTTCGGGACCGGCGGTCCTGGCGGCCAACGACATGCGCCCCGGCGCGGCGCTGAAGACCGGGCAGCTGATCCGGCTGCCGGCCCTTGCGACCGGACCGGGCACCCAGGAGATCCCGGTCGGCGCTGATCCTCAGCGAAGACGGCCGTCCGCCGACACGACCCGGCAGATGGCCGCCCGGCGGCGCCGTACCCGGCGCGGTGAGGTGATCCCGTCAGGTGATCTTCCCCACCGTTCCTATCCGGCCGCTGTGACGAAGGCGGCCTCGACCAACCGTGAGGCGCTGAAGCAGGCGGACGTGCCCGACCGGGCCACGGTGAAGGGCATGGTGCGGGCCGCGGCCGTGCACTTCGGGGTGGATCCCGCCCTGGCCCTCGCGGTGGCCTCGATGGAGTCGGGATTCGACCAGCGGCTGGTCTCCCCCGCCAACGCGATCGGGGCCATGCAGCTGCTGCCGTCGACCGGCGCCTGGGCCGGTGAGCTGCTGGGACGTCCTCTGGACCTGCTCGACACCCGAGACAACATCACCGCCGGGATGGTGCTGCTGCTGGCCCTGGGACGCCACGCGGACGAGCAGACCACGCTGGCCGGCTACTACCAGGGGCTGGCCTCGGTGCGGCGTCACGGCACTTTTCCTGACACCCGCCGTTACGTGGCCACCGTCCGCACTCTCAAACTGCGTTTTCGCTGATCACGGCCGATGAACCTCGTGCTCACAGATAACGATGCGACCACCGGGACACCCGGGATGTGGCAGAGCCGAACCCGGACGGCCTTAGACTGCCGAACGTGGACATGACACTCCAGGATCCACTGGTCGGCCGGCTGGTCGACGGGCGGTACCTGGTCCGGTCACGGATCGCGCGCGGTGGCATGGCTACGGTCTACCTCGCGGTGGACCGGAGGCTGGACCGGGAGGTCGCCCTCAAGGTCATGCACGAAAACCTGGCTGACGACCCCGAGTTCGTCTCCCGGTTCGTGCGTGAGGCCCGATCGGCCGCCAGGCTCTCCCACCCGAACGTCGTCGGCGTGTTCGACCAGGGCACCGACGAGACCTCCGGCGTGCTCTATCTCGCGATGGAGTACCTGCCCGGGCGCACGCTGCGCGACGTGCTGTCGGCACGTGGCGCGCTCACGCCCCGCGAGAGCGTCTCCGTGCTCGAACCGGTACTCGCCGCGCTCGGCGCCGCCCACCGGGCGGGCATCGTGCACCGCGACGTGAAGCCGGAGAACGTCATCCTCACGGACGACGGGCGCATCAAGGTCGCCGACTTCGGCCTGGCCGCCGCCGTCACCGCGCCGATCGCCACCGCGGCGACCGACGAGCTGCTCGGCACCGTCGCGTACCTGTCCCCCGAGCTGGTGGCCCATGGTCACGCCGACGCCCGGGCCGACGTCTACGCCGCCGGCATCATCCTGTTCGAGCTACTCACCGGCCGTCAGCCGTTCACCGGCGAAGATCCGTTGCAGGTGGCCTACCGCCACGTCTACGAGCGGGTGCCCACCCCCACCTCGATCGCGCCCAACCTGACGGACGCCTTCGACCCGCTGGTGCTGAAGCTCACCGACACCAATCCGGACGTGCGGCCGCCCACGGCCGACGCCGCGCTCACCGAGCTACGCATGGCCCGGGCCTCGGTGCCCGCCGAGCTGCTCGACGTGCGCGCCGCCGACGCCGACGAGCTGCGCGGCCCGACGACCGACCTCGATGACGTGACGCAGGAGTTCGGCTCCGCAATGTCGGGGATGTCGGGAATGTCCGGGGCGGCTGCCGCCAACCAGACCGCCATCTACTCGCGCTCGGAACACCCGGAGTTCGGCTCGTCCGGTCCCACGCGCGTGATCTCCCCGAACAGCAGTGAGCTGTCGGTGCGGCCCGGTGCCGACGACCAGGCCACCGCGCTCTACCAGCCGGTGCCCGGTGCGGCGCCGGCGCCTGCCCAGGGCCCGCAGCCGACCCGCGCCCTGTCGCGGCGTCAGGAGCGGGGCATGACGCGGGAGCCGATGCTGCCGCGGCTGCGCGTGCACGAGGACGAGGAGGCACCTCCCGGTGACTTCGGCGGCGACCGCCGCCGCACGGCGATCACCGCCGCCGTCGGTGTGCTGGTCGTCCTGGCCCTGGTGCTCACCGGGGTCTGGTGGTTCTCCGGCGGCCCGGGCTCCTACGTCCGGGTACCGGCCGTGGCCGGTCTGCTCCAGGCCGATGCTCAGCGGGTCGTGGCCGTGCAGGGCCTCACCCCCGAGGTGAGTGAGCAGTTCAGCAGCGACGTCACCAACGGCATGGTGATCTCCTCGACCCCGGCCGGTGGCGACAACATCAAGAAGAACGGCACGGTCACCCTGATCGTCAGCAAGGGCCCGGAGATGACGACCGTGCCCAACGTGAAGGGCAAGACCCTCGACGAGGCCAAGGAGGCCCTCGAGGCCGCCGGCCTGAAGGTCGGCACGACCACGGAGAAGTTCAACGCCAAGGTCGACAAGGGCAAGGTCATCGCCAGCGCACCCACCGCCGACAACAAGGTCACCCCGGGCCGCGAGGTCAAGCTCGTCATCAGCAAAGGCATCGAGCCGGTGACGCTCGACAACGTGGTGAACCAGAACTTCGACCAGGCCAAGGCACTGCTGGAGAGCAAGGGCCTCGTGGTCGAGCAGGTCGAGCAGGACTACGTGCAGGGCGGCCCGAACCCCGGCACCGTGACCCAGCAGGAACCGGCGGCCACCGGCCAGCAGGTGGCCAAGGGCAGCACGGTGAAGCTCTACACGGTCAAGCAGCCCGCCCAGGTCGAGGTTCCGAACGTGGTGGGCCAGGACATCAACCAGGCCCAGGCCACGCTCCAGGGCCTCGGGTTCCAGGTGAAGCACGAGGGCTTCGGTTTCTCCAACACCGTGCGGGAGCAGAGTGTGACAGGACCGGCCAACGTGGGCTCCGAAGTCATTCTGAAGACCTGGTAATGACGGCGTCGGACGTGGTCCTCCGCGCCGTGGGCGTGGAGGACCTGCCCCTGCTGGGGCAGTGGCGCGCCGATCCGGAGCACGAGAGCGAGTTCGGCGACTTCCTGCCGATGGCCCGGCGCCAGAACACCTATCAGGACCGCTGGTACGCCGACGGGATGCTCACTGAGGACGAGGGTGTCCTGCTGATCTGTCACGACGGCATGCCGGTCGGCTCGATCAGCTGGCACCCGGTGGGCTACGGCCCCAACCGGGGCAGCCAGGCCCTGAACATCGGCATCGCCATCGCCCCCGGTTCCCGGGGGAAGGGCATCGGCTCGATCGCCCAGCGTCTGGCCTACGAGTGGCTGTTCCGGTACATGCCGGTGCACCGGGTCGAGGCCAGTACCGACGTGGAGAACATTGCCGAGCAGAGAGCTCTGGAGAAGGCCGGCTTCACCCGCGAGGGCATCCTGCGCGGCGCCCAGTTCCGGCGCGGCGAGTGGCACGACATGGTGTCTTACAGCCGGTTGCGCAGCGACCTCTGACAACGGCGCCGGCTCCCTCGGGAACCGGCGCCGTTCGTCCTCAAAGACAACTCAGACGTTGAGCGCCTGCTTCGCGATGGCCGGAAGTGCCTCGGCGGCCCGGCCCGCACCGCTCTCGTCGATGTCGAGATGGGTGACCAGGCGCACCACCCGGGCACCGACAGCGCTGACCCGGAGGCCCTCCGCGGCGCAACCGGCGATGAACGCCTGCGCGGCAGCTGCCGACGGCCACTGGGAGGCGACGATGTTGCTGCGCACCAGCTCCGGTTCGATGATCGAGTCGTCGACCCCGGCCAGGGCCTCCGCGATCGTCCGCGCGCGGGCGTGGTCGTCGGCGAGGCGGGCCACGTGGTGCTTCAGCGCGTACCGGCCGGCCGCGGCGAGCACACCGACCTGCCGCATGCCGCCGCCCATCCGCTTACGCCAGATGCGGGCTTCGGCGATGCGCTCGGCACTGGCCACCAGCACCGAGCCGACCGGCGCGCCCAGGCCCTTCGACAGGCAGACCGACACCGTGTCGGCGAACGAGCCGTATTCCGACAGGGGGACGCCGGTGGCCACGTGGGCGTTCCACAGGCGGGCCCCGTCGAGGTGCACGTCGAGACCGAGAGCGGCCGCACCGGCCCGCAGCCGGCGCAGCTCGTCCACGGACTGCACGGTTCCGCCACCGAAGTTGTGCGTGTCTTCAATGGCGATCGCGGCGGTGGAGACGAAATACGGACCGGCGTCGGGCACCGCCATACCGAGCGCCTGGTCCGCGTCGAGCTGCCCCCGCAAGGACTGCCAGGTGCGCGTGGTGACCTGACCGAACACGGCGTGGCCGCCGAGTTCGGCCCGCACGATGTGGGCCAGCGAGTCGCAGATGATCTCCTGCCCGGCGGGTACGAGGGCGCGCACGCCGAGCATGTTCGACATCGAGCCGGTCGGGCAGAACAGCCCGGCCTCGTGGCCGAGCAGCTGCGCCACCTCGGCCTCGAGGGCGTTGACCTCCGGGTCTTCCCCGTAGACGTCGTCGCCCACCTCGGCGGTGGCGATGGCCTCGAGCATGCCGGGGGTCGGCCTGGTCAGCGTGTCGCTGCGCAGGTCGACGACGGGGTGCGTCATTCTCAGCGGCCCGTCAGCATCTCGGCCACCAGGAACGCCATCTCCAGCGACTGCTGGTGGTTCAGGCGCGGGTCGCACAGCGTCTCGTAGCGCATGGCCAGGTCGGCGTCGTCGATGTGCTCGGCGCCGCCCATGCACTCGGTGACGTCGTCACCGGTGAGCTCGACGTGCAGGCCACCGGGGATGGTGCCGACGGCGTTGTGTACCTCGAAGAAGCCGCGCACCTCGTCCATCACGTCGTCGAAGCGGCGCGTCTTGTAGCCCGACGCCGACTCGAAGGTGTTGCCGTGCATCGGGTCACAGATCCAGAGAGCCGGCAGGCCCTCCTTCTTCGTGGTCTCGGCCAGGGCCGGCAGGTTGCTGCGGATCTTGCCCGCGCCCATCCGGCTGACCAGGGTCAGGCGGCCCGGCTCGCGGTCGGGGTCGAGTTTGTCGACCAGGCGCATCAGGTCGTCGGGCGTGGTGGCCGGGCCGATCTTCACGCCGATCGGGTTGCGCACGCGTGACATCAGGTCGACGTGGGCGCCGTCGAGCTGACGGGTGCGCTCGCCGATCCAGACGAAGTGCGCGGACACGTTGTAGGGCGAGCCCGTGCGCGAGTCGATGCGGGTCAGGGCGCGCTCGTAGTCGAGCAGCAGACCCTCGTGGCTGGACCAGAAGTCAACGGTGCGCAGGGCGTCGGAATCTCCGCCGGCCGCGATCATGAACTTCATCGCGCGGTCGATGTCGCGGGCCATCGCCTCGTAGCGGGCGTTCGCCGGGCTGCTGACGAAGCCGCGGTTCCACTCGTGCACCTGGCGCAGATCGGCGAAGCCGCCCTTGGTGAAGGCGCGGATCAGGTTCAGCGTGGAACTGCTGGTGTGGTACGCCTTCAGCAGCCGCTTGGGGTCGGGCGTGCGCGACGCCTCGTCGAAGCTGAAGCCGTTGATGGCGTCGCCGCGGTAGGCGGGAAGGGTCACGCCCTGCCGCGTCTCCATCGTGCTGCTGCGCGGCTTGGAGTACTGCCCCGCCATCCGGCCGAGCTTGATCACCGGCATGCTGGCGCCGTAGGTCAGGACGACGGCCATCTGCAGCATCGTCTTGATCTTGTTGCGGATGCGGTCGGCTGTGGCCTCGGCGAAGGTCTCGGCGCAGTCACCGCCCTGGAGCAGAAATGCCTCGCCCCGCGCGGCGGCGGCCAGCTGGCCTCGCAGCAGGTCACACTCCCCCGCGAACACCAGCGGCGGCACGGTGGCCAGCTCGGTGGCCACGGCCTCGAGTTCGGCCGGGTCGGGCCAGGCGGGCTGCTGTGCGGCGGGGAGGTCACGCCACAGGTCGAGCCCGGCCTCAAGAGCAGCGGCAGCCGTGTCCGGAGTGCTCGTGGGGTAGAGATCGGCACTGGTGATGGGATGCAGTGGGGCGCTCACGACGACAAGACTACGGGGCTGGCGCAAGCTCTTTCAGCATTATCACTTTTCGCGCCGGGAACGGCGTCCGGCCGGAGATCCTCCGGCCGGAACGACGCCGGGCCCGCACCCTGACGGTTGCGGGCCCGGTGTGTGACGGTGGCCGCTCAGGCCGCGTCGTCGTCCTTCTTCGCCTTCTTGGCCTTGCGGCCCTTCTTCGCCTCGTCCTCGGAGGTCTCCTCGGCCGGGGCGCCGTGCCCGCCCGGGGTCACCGCCAGCTCGGCGTGACCGGACGGCAGGCCCACGTCGGCACCGCTGCGCCTGGCCGCGGCCAGGCGCTCTTTCATCGTGGCCGCGTAGATGTCCACGTACTCCTGGTTGGACAGGACCATCAGCTGGTACATGATCTCGTCGGTCACCGAGCGCAGGACGAAGCGGTCGGTGCTCATGCCCTCGTAGCGGGAGAAGTCCAGCGGCTCGCCGATCACCACACCGACCGTGCCCTTGGGCAGCAGCTGCGGGATGAGCTTGCCGGGGGGCTGCACCTCGAAGGTGGAGATCATCGCGACCGGGACGACCGGGATCCCCGACTCCAGGGCCATCCGGGCCACACCGGTACGGCCGCGGTACAGCCGGCCGTCGGGCGAACGGGTGCCCTCCGGGTAGATGCCCAGCAGCTCACCCTTGTCGAGCACCTTCATCCCCGTGCGCAGCGCGGCCTCGGAGGCCCGGCCCCCGGCGCGCTCGATCGGGATCTGGCCCACACCACGGAAGAACATGGCCGTCAGCCGTCCCTTGACGCCCCGGCCGTTGAAGTACTCGGCCTTGGCCAGGAAGGTGATCTTCCGGTTCACGTGCAGGGGCAGGAAGAAATGGTCCGAGAAGGACAGGTGATTGCTGGCCAGGATGACCGGGCCCTTCTTCGGGATGTTCTCCAGGCCTTTGACCCACGGCTTGTACAGCACCCGGATGAGAGGGCCGAGAAGAACGCGCCGCAGCAGCCAGTAGAGCATCGCCACCTCCTTGACCGCGTGCCAGTGCGCGTGTGCGCACCGGGCCACCGCGACCCGGCCGGCCGGGGACGCCTCACCCGACCGACGCACACTATCCATTGTCACGCCCCGGACCGCCAAGATGAGTGGTCGTCAAATCCGCTGGGCGAGGATCGGGCGGCTCGCCGGACTTGACGTGAACGCGTACCTCGCCCACTTGTTCGCCGATCGCCGAACCACTCGATAAGTGCCCGGGTCCGTGTAACGATGGCGATCTGGCCCAATGATCGACGAGGGAGCCGCCGTGACCGTCCGTCCGGGAGCCGAGCCCTTCGCCCGGGACGGCGACGACGTCGGGGTGCTGCTCTGCCATGGCTTCACCGGCAATCCCTCCAGCCTCCTGAGCTGGGCCGAAGGGCTGGCCGAGGCCGGTCGCACGGTGCGCCTGCCCCGTCTGCCGGGCCACGGCACCAGCCCGCGCGACCTCGCCCTCACCGGCTGGTCGGACTGGTCCGCGGAGGTCGACGCGGCCTTCCACGACCTGCGCCGGTCCTGCCGGGTGGTGGTCGTGGGCGGTCTGTCGATGGGCGGCGCCCTGGCCCTGCGACTGGCCCAGACCTATGGCCCGGCGATGAATCCCGGGCCGCTCCCGGGTGTGGACGGAGTGATTCTCGTCAACCCTGCGGTGCATCTGGACGACCGGCGGCTGGCGGCCCTGCCGGCGCTGCGGTGGGTACTGCCGTGGCTACCACCGGTCGGCAACGACGTGAAACGGCCCGGCGCGCAGGAAGACGCCTACGACCGGATTCCACCCCACGCCTTACACTCGATGCTGCGCGGCTTCCGCTCGGTGGCCGCGGACCTGCCCGCGGTGAGCCAGCCCGTGCTGCTCTTCCGATCAAGCGAGGACCACGTCGTGCCGGCCAGCAGCAGTGCTCTCATCCTCGACCGGGTGACCTCGGCCCGCGCCGACGAAGTGATCCTGCGAGACAGTTATCACGTGGCGACGATCGACAACGACGCCGACGAGATCCTCCGGCGCAGCCTGACCTTCATCGACGAACTCGCCGTCGGCGCCCAGCCCACGACACGGACCACGGAAGGCGTGCGATGAGCACCGCCGGAGACCCGCCGGACCACGACGGCGACACCGAGCACACCCCCTCGAAGGACGAGCCGGCCGACGCCGGGCGCACCCCCTCGAAGAGCGACGGTGAGGGCCTCGACGTCGACGCCCGCTTCGCCGAGATCGTGGCGGGCTGGGGCGAGGAGCCGCCCAAGGCCTGGCCGACGGCCGAGGAGGCCGCCGAGACCCGGCGGCACTACGAGGACGAGACCGACGTGCCGACGCCTCCCGGCCGGGCGCCCGGGCCGGAATGGGGCAACGACTGGGACTTCCCGGTCAAGGATCCGCTGATCGGTCAGCGCGAGGTGCGCGACCTCGGCCCGCTGGACGAGTTCGACCCCGACGAGATGCCCGAGGAACTGCGCGGCGCCGGGCCCCGGGACTTCTCCCCCACGGCCGAGCCCGAGCACCGCTTCGAGCCGCCCGAGCCCCCTCCGCTGCCCAAGGGTGACCTGCTGAGCCGTCTGGCCTGGGCCGCGGTGATCGGCGGGCCGCTGTTCCTGCTCATCTCCGTGCTCGCCTGGCACAGCGCAGCACCGCAGCTGTACGTGCTGATCGCGCTGGCCTGTTTCGCCGGTGGTTTTGTCACGCTCGTCGCCCGCATGCCCAAGCATCGCGACGACGACGGTGACGACGGAGCCGTGGTCTAAGAGGCTCGGGAGGGCAGGACCCGCAGTTCGGCGACCACCGGCAGGTGGTCGCTGGCCCGCCGGGCATCGGCCGGGTCCGGGCTCCAGGCACCGTATTCGAGTACGTCGATGCCCCGTCCGGTGAGGATCGCGTCGATCCGCCGGCGCGGTGACGCCGTGGAGTAGGTGACGGGCGCATCCGGCGCCGGGTCGGCGACGAGCGGTTCCAGCGCCTCCCAGGACGCCCCGCCGGGCGGTTCGTTCAGGTCTCCGGCCAGGACCGCCGGCAGACCGAAGTCCCGCAGCTGCCGGGACAGCGAGCGCACGTGGGCCAGCCGCTGCCCGCCGTCGAGCGGCAGGTGCACCGAGGCGATGCGCAGCGGGTCGCCGCCGACGATCGGCTGCACGGTGGCCAGGACGGCACCTCGCCGGTTGTCGCGCCAGTGACCGAGAGGAAACGTGAAGGCCCCGACGTCGCGGGCTCTCACCCGGTCGGAGACGAAGATCGCGTTGCTGCCGGCGGCTCGTCCCCCGGCCAGGTGGTAGAGACCGCAGGCTCCGGCCAGGCGCTGGAACTGCCGGTCGGAGCCCGGGAAGCGCGGTCCTTCCTGGACGCACAGCACGTCGGGCGCGGCGGCCTTCACCACCCGGTGCACCGCCAGGGGATCGCCTTGGAGGTGCTGGAGGTTCCAGCTCATCACGCGGATGCGTGGTCCCGGTTCCTGGCTCATTGCCGTCACTCCCCGGCCAGTGCGGCTGCCTGACGCCGAGCCAGGTCGGCGGCGCCGACCAGTCCTGCCTCGGGACCCAGATCGGCCTTCACGATGGATGCGAACGGCCGGAACCCGCGCCCGGTCAGGGTGCGGCGGAAGGAGGCCCGGGCCGGGGCGAGCAGCAGGTCGTCGGCGTCGGAGACCCCGCCGCCGATGACGAACAGGCCCGGATCGAGGGCCGCGGCCAGGTTGGCCAGGCCGATGCCGAGCCAGTTCCCGACCTCGTGGAACAGCTCGACCGCGGCCGGGTCACCGTCCATCGCGGCCTCGGTGATGAGCGGCCCGACCAGGGCCGCGTGGTCGCCCTTCACCCGCTGCACGAGGGGCACGGTGACCGGGGAACCGGCCGCCGCCATCTCTCGGGCCTCGCGACCGAGCACGTTGCCCGAGGCGTACTGCTCCAGGCAGCCGCGGTTGCCGCACTCGCAGCGGCGGCCGTCGGGCACGACCACCATGTGCCCGAACTCGCCGGCCATGCCGTAGCGGCCGCGCTGGATCACGCCGTCGAAGACCATGCCGCCACCGATGCCGGTGCCGAGCGTGACCATGACCAGCCGGGACTCCGTGCGCCCGGCGCCGAAGCGCCATTCCGCCCAGGCCGCCGCATTGGCATCGTTCTCGACGACCACCGGCAGGCCGACAGCCGCCGCCACGCCGTCGCGCAGCGGCTCGTTGCGCCAGGCCAGGTGCGGGGCGAACAGCACCCGGGCGCGATCGGCGTCGACGAAACCGGCCGCGCCGATGCCGACGCCGGTGATCGTGCGGCCCTGACGCAGCTCGTCCACCACGTCGGCGATGGTCGCCTCGACCACCCGGGCGTCCGCGTGCCGGGACGGTGTCGCCCGGCGGGCCCGGGCGATGACCGCACCACTGGCGTCCACGACTCCGGCGGCGACCTTCGTCCCCCCGATGTCGACGCCGATGGCGAGGCCCCCCGCAGTGGTTGTCACCGTGACCGGGCCAGATCGGCGGCGCCGATGATGCCGGCTTCGTTGCCCATCTGGGCCGGGCGGATCTGCAGGTGAGGGCGGTTGGCGCCGCCGGACAGGTGCAGGGCGTAGGCCTTGCGGGCGGGCTCCAGCAGCAGGTCGCCGACCTCGGCCACGCCGCCGCCGATCACCACGACCGCCGGGTCGAGCACGTTGGCCAGGGCCGCGATACCCTCGCCGAGCCAGCGGCCCAGCTCGCTGAACAGGCCGATCGCGGCCGGGTCACCGGCCAGGGCGACCTCGGTGATCATGCTGCCGACCAGCCCGTCGATCTTTCCGCCGGCGGCCTCGATCAGCGGTGCGGCGGCCTTCGGGTCGCGGATGGCCAGCTCGAACGCCGAGCGGGCCAGGGCCCGGCCGGAGGCGTACTGCTCCCAGCAGCCGGTCTGGCCGCAACCGCAGGCGCGCCCGTTCGGCACGACCCGCAGGTGGCCGATCTCGGCCGCGATGCCGTAGGCGCCGCGGATCAGATGGCCGTCGAGCACGATGCCACCGCCCACCCCGGTGCCGACGGTGACGGTCGCGACGTCGGTGGAGCCGCGGCCCGCCCCGAAGCGGTACTCGGCCCAAGCCGCAGCGTTGGCGTCGTTCTCGACGATCACCGGCAGCCCGACCCGCTTGCCCACGGACTCGGCCAGCGGGTGCTCGCGCCAGGCGATGTTCGGCGCGAAGCGCACGACGGTGCGGTGCTCGTTCACGAAGCCGGCCGCGGCGACACCCACGGCGGCGACCTGGCGACCTGCCTCGGTCTGCTTCAGCTGCTCGACGGCCTCGGCGATGCTGGTGTCGATCGCGTCGACGCCCTCCGGGGTCGGTACACGCAGCCGCTCGAGAATCCGCCCGTCGGCGTCCACGACACCGGCGGCGATCTTCGTTCCGCCGACGTCCACCCCGATGGTCAGTTCCACGATCGGATACCCCTTGTTCAGTGCGGGTCCCGGTCTCCCCGGGACGGTCAGTGCTGTCAGTGCTATCAGTGCCGTCGGTGCCGGCGGTGCCGGCACTCAGTCCGAGACGTCGATCCGAACGGTAGTGGGCGGCTCCGGTCGGTGGGTGGGCGCGGTCCCCCGAACACCCTCCTGCCGATCGTCCGTCGGTCCAGTTTCTCCCGGAACGCCGGTAGAACGCTCGTCCGGGGCGGCCTCGCGCAGGGCCTGCGCGAGTGCGGCCGTCAGCGTCGAGACCCGGTCGAGCAGGCCGGGACCGTGCTCACGGACCAGGGTCGCGCCCCGGCAGACCGGGCAGCTGTCGTCGGAGGCCAGTGCATCCTGGAGGGCGGTGAGGGCCTGACCGGCGTCCTGCGCCCATCCGGCGGGCAGCCCGGCGGTGAGAGGGCCGGGATCGAGGTGGCGATGACTCACGGTCCGATCCATCCCTTCACGTCCATTTACGTCCATTTACATCCATCGGGACGGGAACTGCGCGGGATCGGGCACGAACGCGACCGCCAGCGTCCCCTCGCGCAAGGTGGCGTTCTCGACCCGGCAGCGGCGCAGTACTCCCGGAAGTGGCAGCACCTGCCGGTAGCCGTCGGCGGTGACGACCAGGTCGTCGCCCCGGCGCCCCAGGTCGAGCGTCTCCCGGCGGGCCAGCGGCATCGCCAGAGACAGGCTGAAGCCGGTGTCGGTCCGTTCCACCCGGGGCGGCAGCGGACCGGGCCGGACCGGGCCCGGCTGGTTCCCGTAGAGTTCCAGCCCCAGATCGGCGAGCTGCTCCAGCCCTTGTGGCTCGGCGGGCGCGTAGGTCATCCGCAGCACCGGAACCGGCTCGAACGACGAGACGATGTCGGCCAGCACGGCCTCCTGCGAGCGCCGCCAGGTGTTCTGCCAGCCCATCGGCTGGTCCATCAACAGGTCCATGGAGGACGCGGGTGGGCCCGTCGGGAAGATCCGGTTCACCACCACGGCGTCGACCGGGAACCCGGACATCGTCAGGGCGGTGAACAGGCGCCGGGTCTGGGTCAGGGCACTCGCCTCGGGGGTCATCACCAGCCGTACCGAGGTACTCCCGTCCGTGAGCATCGAGCGCAGGCCGGCCAGTTCCCCGGCGAACCGGTCGACGGCGTCCACCAGTGGGTCGCCCGCCATGCCCCGGGCGCTGAGCCGGTCGAGTCGCCGTTCCATCGGCAGCAGCCGGGCCAGCAGGCGGCCGAGCCGGCCGGGCGTCGCGAGCAGGCGGAAGGCCGCGGCGGAGGGCGCACAGTCGACGACGACCAGGTCCCAGGGCCCGTCCCGGGTCTCCTCACGCACGGCCAGCAGGGCGAGCAGGTCGTCCAGGCCGGGCAGGTCGGCGAGGTCCTCGGCGGCGAGCGGGTCGACGCCCAGATCGTCCAGGGCGTCGAGGGCCGGGCGCCGGGCGGATTCCCAGAACCGCTGCGCCAACCGGTGCGGATCCATCTGTGACGCGAACAGCCCGGCGCCCACCTCGGACGGCTGCGGGCCGAGGGACAGACCCAGCTGGTCGGCCAGCGCGGGCGCCGGATCTGCGGACATCACCAGGGTTTTCACACCCCGGGAGGCCGCGTGGGCCGCGGTCGCGGCGGCCGTCGTGGTCTTCCCCACCCCACCTCTACCGGTGAACACCACGAGACGCACCGGTCAGGACTCCACGTGCTTCTTGAGCTCCTGGAGGGCCGTGTCGATGATCGTCTTCTCGGCCTTGCGGCGCAGCATGCCCAGCATCGGGATCCGCAGGTCGATGGCCAGGCAGTAGGTGACCTGGGTGCCGGCCGGGGTCGGCGTGAGCCGGTAGCTGCCGTCCATGGCCTTCATCACGCCGGACTGGTCGAGCTTCCAGGACAGTTCGCCGGTGCCGTCGTCCTTGACGTCCCAGGTGTAGTCGAGGGAGTAGGTGTCACGCACCGCGCCCGCGTCGAGGATGAACCGCACCTTGGCGGCCCGGCCGTCGGGCAGCCGGTCGAGCACCTCGACCTCCTTCACCGCGCCGGTCCATTCGGGATAGCGCTCGAAGTCGGCGATGACGCCGAGGACGTCCCCCGGCTGTGAGTCGATGACGACGCTCGACTCGGTCTGGTCGGCCATGTGGGCCCTTCTCTGGCTCTGACTGCTGATCGGGAGGGGTGGTTCTGAACGTTACCGCCCAACTCACACCAGCACCGCCGCGCACGGTCGCACCTGTGTCAGAGCTGTTTCAGACCAGCAACCCCAGCAATGTCAGCCCGGCCACCAGGAGCACGAGCAGCAGGAGACCGCCGCCGAACGCGATCGCGTATTTACCTCCCGGCAACTGACCGAGCGCCAGGTGGGCCTTCATCACGGCCACGGCCGGCCGGTTCGCCGACTCGTCCCGGGCCAGCCCGGCCACCAGTTCCCCGGGTTCCTCACCGGGTCCGGGATCGCGTACGTGCCGTCCTTTGCGCCGGTCCGAGGGCCACACCACCTCACCGGCCGCAGGTCCGGATCCGGCCACGTTCCCGGCCACGTTCCCGGCCACCCCGTCAGCCGCGCCCTCGGGACCGCTCTCCACATCGTCCTCACGCACCGCGCCCACCGGCTCGACGGGTACGGCCGTGGGGGTCAGGCACAGCGAGCACCACTCGACCCCCGGCGTGAGCCGGGCACCGCACTCGCGGCAGCGCAGCGGGCCGCCGGTCGTCTGCGGCGGAGGTGGGGAGGCGGTCACGGCGACTACCTCGGCGACCGGCGCCGGTGGCTTGAGCCGGGAGAGTGATCCAACGGCCCGGTAACGACGTGCAGAGACCCTCAGCCACGTACCGTTCGCGGACCTTCGACCCGGTTTGCGCCGTGCGGTCGCCGAGAAACCCCGATCAGGACTCGGAATAAACCGGACGCGCAGCATAGGCTCGGCGCGTGCGAGAGATCATTGTCCCCCGGCAGTTCCACCTCGACGACGAGGAGAACCTCTGCGACGTCGTGGTGGGCAACGCCGAACGGCAGCCCACCCACGTGGCGTTCCGCCGTCACGTCGCCGGCGCCTGGCAGGACGTGACGTCCGCCGAGTTCCTCGGTGAGGTGGTCGCCTCGGCCAAGGGCCTGGTCTCGCTGGGGGTGCAGCCCGGCGACCGGGTCGCCCTGATGGCCCGTACCCGTTACGAGTGGACGCTGCTCGACGTGGCCATCTGGTTCGCGGGCGCCGTCAGCGTGCCGGTGTACGAAACCTCGTCGCCCGAGCAGGTGCGCTGGATCCTGTCCGACTCCGGCGCGGTCGCGGTGGTGGTGGAAACCGCGGCGCACCGCGAGACCGTGGGGCAGCTGCGCGAGGGTCTCACCGCCCTGCGCGAGGTGCTGACCATCGACGACGGTGCGGTCACGACCCTCGCCGAGCTGGGCGCGGACATCCATGACGACGTGATCCACGAGCGCCGCCACCTCGCGCGCCTGGACACGGTGCTGACGCTGATCTACACCTCCGGCACCACCGGCCGCCCCAAGGGCTGCGAGCTCACCCACGGCAACTTCGTGGCCGGCGGCCGCGCGGCCCTGGAGGCCTTCGGCGACCTGGTCGACCACCGCGCCAGCACCCTGCTGTTCCTGCCGCTGGCCCATGTCTTCGCCCGGTACATCCAGGCGCTGTGCCTGGTCACCGGCGCCACCATGGGCCACACGCCGACCACCTCGAACCTGCTCTCCGACCTGGACGGTTTCAAGCCGACCTTCCTGCTGGCCGTGCCCCGGGTGTTCGAGAAGATCTACAACGGCGCCGAGGCCCGGGCGATGGGATCGGGCCGGGGCAAGGTCTTCGCCCGTGCGGCCCGGGTCGCGATCAGCTACAGCCAGGCCCTCGACGCCTCCGGTCCCGGCCTGGGCCTGAAGCTGCAGCACACGGTCTTCGACCGGCTGGTCTACGCCAAGCTGCGCGCGGCCACCGGCGGCACACTGCGGGCCTCGGTCTCCGGCGGCGCCCCCCTGGGCAAAGACCTCAGTCACTTCTTCCGCGGTATCGGCATGCCCGTGCTCGAGGGCTGGGGCCTGACCGAGACCACCGCACCGGTCAGCTGCAACACCCCGGCCGAGAACCGGATCGGCACCGTCGGGCGTCCTCTGCCGGGCATGGGTGTCCGCATCGGTGACGACGGCGAGATCGAGGCGTTCGGCGTCGGTGTGATGCACGGCTACGCGAACAACCCGCAGGCCACGTCGGACGCGCTGCACGACGGCTGGTTCGGCACCGGCGACCTGGGCGCGCTCGACGCCGACGGCTTCTTGTCCATCACCGGCCGGAAGAAGGAGATGATCGTGACCGCCAACGGCAAGAACGTCATCCCCACCGTGCTGGAAGACGCGATGCGCAGCAACCCGCTGATCTCGCAGTGCATCGTCGTCGGTGACCAGAAGCCGTTCATCGGCGCCCTCATCACCCTCGACGAGGAGATGCTGCCGACCTGGCTGACGAACCGCGGCAAGCCCGAGCTCGACATTGCCGCGGCGGCCAAGGACCCGGACGTGCTGGCCGAGCTGCAGAGTGCCGTGGACAAGGCCAACGGCCTGGTCAGCCGGGCCGAGTCGGTGCGGAAGTTCCGGGTTCTCACCGTCGACCTGACCGAGGAGTCGGGGCACCTCACTCCCAAGCAGAGTCTGAAGCGCGCCGTCATCCTGAAGGACTTCTCGACCGACCTGGACGCGCTCTACTCCTGACCTCGCCGTGGGCGCGCCGCCTCACCCGGGCGGCGTCCTCCGCCGTTCTCCGCCGTCGCAGGTTCATGATCCGAGGGCCGGTCGACGCGGTCTCCGCCCGGGCCGAACCCAGGGGAAAACCCCTTTCCGTTCAGCGAAATCGAGTCACAGTCCCCCACAAAGGTGACACAAGCCCCACCGATCCCGGCAGTACTGCCCGGACTACTCCGCAGATGGTGCAGACTGTCCGACACCGGAAGACTGCGCACAGTGAGCGTGGATCAGGTTGGGAGGGTCGTGGTGCGCCTCACAGAACCACCAAGCGCCAGAACCGCGCCCGGCGATCGGTGGGACGCGGCCGACCCGGGTGCCGTCGCCGTTGAATTCGCCCTGCTGCTACCACTTCTCATGCTGTTCCTGTTCGGCGTGATCCAGTACGGCTATGGGCTTTTCCAACTCCAGTCGTTCGGTGCCGCGCTCGACGGCGCCAGCCGCGACGCGTCCACCGGCATCAGCGACTGCGCCGCCCTCGATCGCCTCCTCACCCGGGAGGTCAGCGAGAACGGGCTCAGCCCGGCCGATGTCAGCGACGTGCAGCTGGAATGGCTGCGCGACGACAGCACGGTCACCACCGTTCCCGAGCGGATCCTCGGTCAGGTGCGCGTCACGGCCACCTACACGCCGTTCGACATCGGCATCCCCCTGATCCCGTTTCCCAGCACCATCACGCGCAGCTCCACCGCGACCGTGCAGAGTGTGCTGAGCGCCGACCTCACCGGCTGCGGAAGCTGACGCTCATGCCGGTCCTCCACGATCCCCGGCCCGACGCGGGGGTGATCGCGATCGTGGTCACGCTGGCCGTCTCCACGTTCCTGCTCGGTGTCGCGGCCCTGGCGGTCGACCTGGGCCAGGCCCACCTGCGGGAGAACGATCTGCAGTCGCTGGCCGACCGTCTGGCCCTCGCGGGGGCCAAAGGGCTGCCGGCGATCGACGAGCCGGAGGGGGCGATCGATCAGCTCACCACCACCCTGGCGGCCGTCTGCGCCTCCGGCGAGGAGACCGGTGATCTGTGCCCGCCGGGCGGCATCACTGCGGCCCGGTGGACCGACGCAGACCCCTCCAACGGCGAACTCACCTTCTTCGCCGACCCCGACGCGGACGGCGTGGTCACGGCCTCGGACGCGGTGGGTGACCTGGCCACCCCGAGTCAGGCACTCCGCGTCCTGCTTCCGCCCGTCACCGTGCAGTTCGGCCTGGCCGGGGTGCTCGGTTTCGATGCGGCGAAGATCCAGCGCTCGGCCGCGGCCCGCGTCGGCACACCCCTCGGCTCGGGCCTGTTGCCCTTCGCCCTCACGGCGGACGACGTGGCCCGGGGCACCTTCTGCGTCACCACAGAGCCCGCCTCCACCGGGAAACCCGCCGGCCTCGCAACGTCGGCCCGCACCTCGTTCCCCGTTCGCCTCACCCTGAACACCGTCTTCCCCGACGGTGTTCCGGTCGCCGGCGCCGACGCATCCGTCACCCTGAGCTCCAGCTTCTGGTCACGCTTGCGTGGCGTGAGTTTTCGATGGAAGACACCTGATGGCACCGAACGCTCGATCTCCGCGGTCCACACCGGATGGCACACCTACCGGCTCGCCCTCCCACCGGGCCGGCCCGGGTCCACGGTGGAGATCCGGGCCCAGGGGCGCCGAGGTCGTTCCACCCCTTTCACCACCACACCTCTCACCCTCACCTACGCGGGCACCCCGCCCGCGACCGACCTGATCACCTGTGACAGTCCGCTCCCGACCCTCGACGTCGGTGATCTCGAGCGGAGCATCCGCTCGGGATCCTCTCCTCCGATGCTCGACAGCCTCCTGAACCTCACCTCCACCCCGGAGATGTCGGACGCACTGACGAAGGGCATGCTCCAGAGCGAGGGCAACCGGCCGGGTCGCCTCATCGGCGACACCGGCCACGGCACCCTGACCACGAACGGCTACCCGGGAGTGGACGCTACCGACCTGTTCACGAGCACTCATCTGCTCGACCAGCGGTACGGGAGCGGGTCATCCCTCAAGACTCTTCTGCAACACGGCAGCACCGCGCAGCCCACCGAGCGGGGCTGGATCACCGCAGCAGCCGTGCGCAGCCACCGGCTGGCCGTACTCCCGGTCATGGACGACGAAAACAAAAAGACAATAACGTCTTTCCGGTACATCTGGATCGACGGCGACTCTCCCGGCCGGGGACTTCTCTGGTACCAGGGGCATCTCGCGGGACTGGAGGGGTACGTGATCGATCCCGGATACCTCCCGGCCGTAGTGTCCGGCTCGGGCACGGTGGGGCCCTACCTGGGTTCCGGTATGCCCAAAGAAGCGCTCCTGACAGCAGATTTGGACATCAGCCCGGGGTGAACGTCACCATCGGAACATCACCGAACCACCACTCCACGCCACCGGGATGCGACAGAATGCCATCCTGACGAACAGAAACGACGGGACGGGCAGGGATGGGACGACGCACGCTTCTCCTGATCACGTCCGTCCTGCTGGCCGCGGTCGGCACCGCCATGGTCGCGGTCTACGTGCGGCAGGCGGACGAACGCGCGGCCGGCGACGAGGCCACCGCGCTCTACCTGGTCGCGGCCCGGAAGATCCCGCAGGGCACCACGATCGCCGCCGGCGATCTGACCACGCGGGAGATGCGCGTGCGCGACGAGCCCACCACGAGCGTCACCGATCTGGACGCGGCGACCGGGCGGGCCGCCCTGGCCGACATCCTCGAGGGCACCACGCTCGACACCCGCGTCCTCGGGCGACCGGGGGCCCAGGCCGAAGCCGCCATCCATCAGGGCGAACTCGGCGTCGATGTACTGCTGCAGGATCCCAACCGGGCCATCAGCCTGCTCGGCATCGGCTCGAGGGTGCGCATCTACTACCTGGACACCGCCGGGCAGGCCCGGCAACTGGTCCGGCAGGCCCGGGTGATCTCGATCGGCGGCGCGCTGCGGGAGTCGGGTGCCGCCGGGCCGGACGGGACGAACAGCGTCGGCTCCGGCACCGTGCCCTCCTCGGTCGTCGGCCTGTCGGTGGGCCCGAAGGTGGCGCAGGCCATCATCGCGGCCGTGGGGCGCCAGCAACTGCTCTACTTCGCGGTCATCCCGAGCACCGACGTGACCCCCGACGACGGGGACGGCTGATGCGCGGCACCGCGGTCTTCTTCGACCCGCAACCCCCGGTCGCCGGCGCGCTGGCCGTCGACAGCGGCAGCACCGGGCCGGTGTTCAGCGAGATCGTGGACCTGCGCGACCACGTGGAGACGATGTCCGACGACGACACCCTGGTGCTCGGTCCCGACCTGGCCGACGACGAGGCGTTCGAGGTCGCGCACTTCACCCGGGCCCACCGGCCGGGGGTGGAGATCATTCTGGTGCGGCACGAGATCACCACCCCGCTGCTGCAGGAGGCACTGCGCGCGCGGATGTCCGCGGTGGTCGACCACCGCGACAACCGGCAACTGCGCACCGAGGTCCGGCGCAGCCTGAATCGCTCCCCCGGGCCCGAGCAGCCGTTCCCGGAGAAGGCGGGCACCCGGCGCGGACGCGTGCTGACGGTGTTCGCGGCCAAGGGTGGCTCCGGGAAGACCATGCTGGCGGTCAATCTCGCGGCCACGCTGGCCGACCGGGGTCATCGTCAGGTCTGTGTGGTCGACCTCGACCTGGCCTTCGGCGACGTCGCCATCGCGATGCAGCTGTTCCCGGCCCACACCATTGCCGACGCGGTTCCCCTGGGCGGTGACATCGACTCCTCGGCGGTCGCGGCGATCCTCACCCAGCATTCGGCCGGGCTCAGCGCGATCGTGGCGCCGACCGAACCGGGCACCGCGGAGTCGATTCCGCCGAAACTCATTGCGCACCTGCTCGACGTGCTGCGCGACGAGTTCGACTACATCGTGGTCGACACCCCACCCGCGTTCGACGACCAGGTGCTGGCGGCCCTCGATGTCTCCGACCTGATCACCCTGATCGTCACCCCCGACGTGCCGGCCCTGAAGACGCTGAAGATCACCGTGGAGACCCTGATCGAACTGGGCTACCCCCGCGACCGGCTGCGGCTGGTGCTGAACCGCTCCGACTCCCGGGTGGGCATCTCCCACGCCGAGGTGGAGAAAACCGCGGTGATGCCCCTGGCCGGGCAGATCCCCAGCTCACGCGACGTACCGGCGTCGGTGAACCGGGGTGTGCCGATCGTGCAGGACGACCCCCGCCACCCCGTCAGCCAGGCGATCGCCCAGTTCGCGCAGGACGAGGTGATCGGGGTCGGGGCCCAGCGGCGTCAGCGACCCCGACGGCGCCGGTTCCTGCGATGAGCCTGGCCGACCGTCTCGCCCAGGCCCGGCTGGAGCGCACCGATCTGACCTCCGCCGGTCGGACGTCCAGGCCGTCGGCACCACGTCCGCGCCGGCGCGCCGACCCGTTCGCCGACCTGCGCCGCACCGTGCACGTCACGCTGCTGGAGAGTCTGGGCCCGAAACTCTACGACTCCCGGCTGAGTCAGCCCGAGCTGGAGCAGCGGGTGCGGGCCACGCTGCAGGAGGTGCTGCAGGCCGGGCAGATCCCGCTGACGGTGGCCGACCGCGCCCGCATCGCGCAGGAGATCGCCGACGACATCCTGGGGTACGGCCCGGTCGAGCCCTACCTGCGCGACCCGGAGATCACCGAGATCATGGTCAACGGGCCGGACCAGATCTATGTCGAGCGGCGGGGCCAGATCTTCCCGGTGGACGGCCGTTTCGCCGACGAGGCGCACCTTCGGCGGACCATCGACAAGATCGTCGGGCGGGTCGGGCGGCGGGTCGACGAGGCGAGCCCGATGGTAGACGCGCGGCTGCAGGACGGCAGCCGGGTCAACGCGATCATCCCGCCGCTGGCGGTGGACGGGTCGCTGCTGACGATCCGCAAGTTCGCGGCCGACCCCTTCGAGGTGGACGACCTGATCCAGTTCGGCACGCTGTCGCAGGAGGTCGCCGGGGTGCTCGCGACGTGTGTGCGCGGCCGGCTGAACATCCTGGTCAGCGGCGGCACCGGGGCGGGCAAGACCACCACGCTGAACGTGCTGTCGGGCTTCATCCCGCAGACCGAGCGGGTGGTCACGATCGAAGACGCGGCGGAGCTGCAACTGCATCAGGACCACGTGCTGCGCCTGGAGTCACGACCCCCGAACATCGAGGGCAAGGGCGAGATCTCGATCCGCCAGCTGGTGCGTAACGCGCTGCGGATGCGGCCCGACCGGATCATCGTCGGCGAGATCCGCGACGCCGCCGCGCTCGACATGCTGCAGGCGATGAACGTGGGCCACGACGGCTCGATCTGCACGGTGCACGCCAACACCCCGCGCGACGTGCTGTCCCGGGTCGAGACGATGGTGCTGATGGCCGGGATGGATCTGCCGGTCAAGGCGATCCGCGAGCAGGTGTCGAGCGCGATCGACCTGATCGTGCAGCAGGCCCGTTTCCCCGACGGCACCCGCCGCATCACCGCGGTGGCCGAGGTGACAGGCCTGGAGAACGACATGATCATCCTGCAGGACCTGTTCCGGTACGACTACGCCGTCGGCGGCCTGCGCTGGACCGGTGTGCTCCCGGCCTTCCGGGAGAAGTTGTCCCGCTCGGGCGTCCACCTCGACCTGGGCGCCTTCATGGGGGACGCCCCATGATGCTCACCGGTCTGCTGCTGCTCTTCGCCGCCCTCGCCCTCCTGATCTTCCTGACCATCGGCGCCCTGACCGGCGCCGGCCGGCAGGAGACGGAGGTGCTGCGGCGGATCTCGGCCTACTCGGCGACCTCGCGCCGGCCGGGACCGGCGCCCACCGGTGACGGCCCTCCGTCCGGCTCGTCCGGTCTGGGCGACGGCCCGCTGACCCGTTCGGCGGTCGGGCTGATGAACCGCGTGGCCCGCACCGGCCGGGTCGACCGCGCGCTGGACGCCCGGCTGGAGTCGGCCGGTCTGCCCCTGCGCACCGGTGAGTGGATGCTGCTGCACGTCAGCGCCGCGGTCGGTACCGCGCTGCTGCTCGCCGTGATCGCCCGGGGCCGCCCGGCCGCCGCCGTGGCCGGCCTGCTGCTCGGCCTGATCGTGCCGTGGGGCGTGCTGCTGGCGGCGAAGGCCCGGCGCGAGGCCCGGTTCCTGGCCCAGCTGCCCGACACCCTGCAACTGCTGGCCGGCAGCCTGGCCGTGGGTTACTCGCTCCCGCAGGCCATCGACTCGGTGGTGCGCGAGTCGCACGCGCCGATCCGCGGCGAGTTCAGCCGGGCCCTGATCGAGACCCGGCTGGGGATGCCGGCCGAGGATGCGCTGGACGGGATCGCCGCCCGCACGAACAGCCGGGACTTCTCCTGGGTGGTCATGGCCATCCGGATCCAGCGCGAGGTCGGCGGCAACCTGGCCGAGCTGCTCGGCTCGGTCGCGGAGACCCTGCGTGAACGCGAGCGTCTGCGCCGTCAGGTGGCGGCTCTGTCGGCCGAGGGCAAGCTCTCGGGGATCATCCTGGCCGCACTGCCGGTGGTCTTCGCCCTCTACCTGATGGTGGCCCGGCCGGAGTACATCGACCCGTTGTTCAGCACCTCGCTGGGCCTCCTGCTGCTCGGGTTCGGGGTGTTCTCGCTGGCCGTCGGCGGGTTCTGGATGTCCAAGGTGATCCGGGTGGACGTGTGACGCTGCTGATGCTGCCCGGAACCGGTCTGGTCATCCTGCTCGCCGGTCTGGCCGGGGTCTTCGCCGTGCTGCTGCTGACGGGTGAGCAGCGCCGCGACGCCCGCATCCGGCGGGCCCTGCTGGAGAAGTTCCGGGCGGTGCCGGTGCCGTTGCGCCGGACCGAGCTCGAGGTGCCCTTCACCGAGCGGGTCGTCGCGCCGCTCGTCCGGCGGTTCGCGGGGGCGGGACGGAAGCTGACCACCGACAGCCGGATCGAGCGGATCCGGGTCCGTCTGGACCTGGCCGGTAACCCCCCGGGATGGGATGTCGACCGGGTGTTAGGACTGAAGGCCCTGGGACTTGTGACCGGTGCATTACTGGGGCTGGTCATTCCTCCCCTGTTCGGAGCAGGGCCCCGTGGGATGCTGCTCACATTCAGCGGGCTCTCAGCTCTCAGCTGGTTCGCTCCCACGTTGTGGATCTATCAGGTCGGGTACGACCGCACGGAGCTCGTCCGGCGAGAACTTCCCGACGCGATCGACCTGCTCACGATCTCCGTCGAAGCAGGTCTGGCCTTTGATGCCGCGCTCGCGCAGGTCGCCCGCAGCAGTGACGGGCCGCTGGCGAAAGAGCTCTTCCGCGTGCTCCAGGAGATGCAGCTGGGCACCGGAAGGCTGGCCGCGTTGAGGGCTCTGGCCGATCGCACGGACGTCGAGGAACTGCGGATCTTCGTCGCCGCTATGGTTCAGGCCGATACGTTTGGGATCCCCGTCGCCGGAGTGCTGCGAGTGCAGTCGAAGGAGATGAGAGTGAAGAGAAGCCAGCGGGCAGAGGAGAAGGCACAGCAGGTGCCGGTCAAGATTCTCTTCCCCCTGATTTTCTGCATTCTGCCGGCCTTGTTTATCGTGGTCATGGGCCCGGCCGGGATCAAGATCTTCGAACAGTTCCGAGGTATGTGAGGGCGGATGGCGCGACTGCTGATCATCTCCCGTTCCCTCGCGCTCGGGATGCGGCTCACCGATCTGCATGAGGTGGACGAGCGCTCGGCCGACGACCTGGAGCAGCACCTGCCCCAGGTCGAGGGGTTCGACGTGCTCGTGCTCGACGTGGGCGACCCGGTGCTCGCCGTCAACACGGTCAATTCTCTGCGTGAGGACGAGCAGGCCATCCCGGTCATGCTGGTCTCCGGCTACCAGCCGGAGTGGGAGCAGGTCGAGGCGCAGCAGGTCGAGGGTGTCCACGTGGTGCCACTGCCGATCACCCGGCAGGCGCTGCACCGTGGGGTGGGGGTACTGCTCGACGGCGACCCGGACGAGTTCATCGTCGAGCCGACAGGAGCGATGCCGGTCTCCCGGCCGGCGGCTCCGGTTCCTCCCTCCTCTCCGGACGACGAGGAGACCGTGCGGGTCCCCGCCATCCCTGCGCCTACCGAAAAGCCGACAATGGTGGACGTTTCGGTTGCCCCGGCCGCGTCGCCCACCGATGGCGCACCCCGGCCCGGCAAGGCCGGAAAGACCACCGCGAAGGCCGGCCCACCGGCTGCGGTGGAGACTCCGGCGAGTGCGAAGGCCCCCGTCCCGCCCGGTGCCGGCCAGGCCCCGGGCCCGGCCGACGTCGCGGCGGCCAAGGCCGTGCAGAAGGCGGCCGAGGCGAAGGTGACCCCGGCCCTGCCGCCCGCCGAACCGAACGCACCGGCCACCGGCCCGCTGTCACCCAGCACGGGGCGGCTCGGTCAGCAGATCGCGGCCCGCCGCCTGCAGCAGACCCAGTCGCTCGAGCGGCTCGGCAGCCCGCAGCACGACCGCAACCGGCCGATGGGATCGCGCCCGCAGACCCCCCGCCCGCAGACCGAGGCGATCGAGGTGACTCCCTCACAGGTCGCCGGCCTGTCGTACTCCTCGCCGGTGGTGCGCCCGTTCTCCGAGCAGCCGCCGGCCGGGCACCGGCCCACCCCCCAGCGTGACCAGAACCCGGCCGCGCCGGCCGGTCCGGACGGTCAGGCCGCCCCCAGCCGCTGGCGTCCCGCGCCGGCGCCGGAGACCGGCAGCATCAACCTGAGCGGCAACATGGCGGCCAACCGGCGCATGCAGCGCCTGGGTGACCGGCCGCGCAAGTTCCAGCGACGCACCGGCCCGGCCGAGAACACGCCGCGCACCCCCGGGCGGGGTCTGGTCACCGACCCGCTGGGCCCGCGGACCGATCCCTACGGCTTCCCGGTCAGCGCCCTCGAGCGCCGGCTGGACGCCGAGGCCGCCGCGAGCCTGCGCCCGGGCCTCGACGGCGAGCCCGGCCTGCGTACCGGTGACCTGATCCGGATGCTGGCCGAGCGCACGGGCGAGCTGTACGGCGTCAGTGACACCTCGCAGGTACTGGCCGACGACGTGATCGAGCGGGCTTCCGCCGACGCGGCCGCCGTGCTGGTGCCGGACGGCCCGATCTGGCGGGTCAGTGGTGGTGTCGGGCTGCGCCCGGCCGAGCGCCGCCTGGAACTGAACGACTCGCACTGGCTGATCACCGAGATCGGCTCGGCCGGACGAGCGGTGCTGATCGACGACACCGACATCGTGCGGCAGCAGCTGGCGGGCGCCCCCCTGGCGGCCTGGCGGCACCTGCTCGCGCTGCCGGTGCCCGATGTGCGCGTCATTGTCGTGATGGCACGTGGTGACGAGGGCGAACCCTTCAGCCAGCGCGACCTGTCGGCCGTCTACCCACCCGTAAGGGAGTCGGCGGTGCTCCTCGCCCAGGCCATCGAGACCCGTCGGCTGGCGCGGGCTCTCGCGCCGCTGCGGGAACCGGAGCCCGAGTCCGACCGCTGACCCCACTCCCTGTTCGTGATCATGCAAAGTGTCCCCGGCGTTCGTGAACGCCGGGGACACTTTGCATGATCACGAAAGGACGAGGGAGCCACTTCGTCCCTCCCGGGAGGGTCACCCTGTCGGCGGCTGTCGCTCCCCCGGCTGTCGTGCGTCCGGGCCGGAACGGATGAACCGGGGCCCGGGCCGACCCGCGAGACGATCAAGAACAAATCCACCGGCACCGGGACCGAACCGGCAGATCGGTTCGTCGCATTCCCGAAACCTTGGGGGATCTAACGGTCGTATTGGACGATCCCAAGCCATGAGTATCCCTCGTGTGGCAGATTGTCACCGTGGCCGTGCTGGAACTCCGAGTGAAGAGCATCTTCGTGCCTCTCGTGATCCGCGCCGGAATCATTCTGATCTTCGCCAGTACCGCGGTTGCCCTCGGGATCCTGGCGGGCAGTTCGTTCGGTGACGGAGGGGGCGTCTCCCCGCGCGAGGCAGTGATCCCGGCGCTGATGCTGTTCTGCGTGGCGGCGCTCGCGTCGCTACCCCTGCCCAGAGCCGTGCCCCCGATCATCCCGGCCCTTGCGGAAACCCTTTCGGCATCGGTGATCATCGGTGGCATCGGCACCAGTGGTCTGCTCTTCCTGCCCTACCTGACGGTTCCGCTCTTCATCGCCGGGCTGAGCACCGGCCTGGTCGCCGGGCTGGCCGCGGCCGCGACCGCCGTGGTGGCCTTCGGCGGCACGATCATCACGTCCAACGAGATCGACATCGACGAGCTGAACGGCAACAACTCGCTGCTCGCCTGGGTGTTCATCCTGGTCGCGGTGCCGGCCGTGGGGGCGTGGATCCGCCGGCTGCGCGCCGACGTGGCCCCCGACACCGAACCCGCCTACGCCGACGCCCACCGCCTGCTCTCCGAACTTCACGTGGTGGCGAGACAACTCAGCCTCGGGCTGGACCCGCGCACGCTGGCGACGGCGCTCGCCGAAGACATCCGCGCGGTGGTGCCGCAGGCCGATGCGGTGGTGCTGGTGCGCTCGACCGGCGGCCGGTTCGTGGCGCTCTCCGGGCACGAGGCCCCGGAAGCAGCCGAGCTGGCGATCGAAGACGCCTGGGTCAGCGCCCAGCCGGTGAAGCGGGAGGCGTCCGGCCGGTCGTTCGCCGCGGTGCCGGTGTTGATGGGTGAGCGCGTGGTGGCCCTGGTGTTGGTGATCACCGCGACCGGTCTGGACGCGGCCTCGCTGCGCAGCTGTCGCACGGTGATCGAGCAGTCCGGACCGCGCCTGGCCTCGGCCATGCTCTTCGACGACGTGCGCCGCCTGGCCACCTCCGACGAGCGCATGCGCCTGGCTCGCGAGATCCACGACGGCATCGCCCAAGACCTGGCCTCGGTCGGCTACGCGCTGGACGACATCCGGCAGAACTCCGACCCGCAGGTGGCCCAGCAGGTGATGACCGTGCGCGAGCAGCTCCAGGCGATGGTGGCCGACCTGCGCATGAGCATCTTCGACCTGCGCCACGGCGTCAACGACACGGTCGGGCTGGGGGCCGCGCTGAGTGAGCACGCCCAGCGCATCGCGGCCCAGTCCGACCTCGCGATCCATCTGTCCATGGACGAGTCGCCCAAGCGGCTCCCGATCACCGTGGAGGTGGAACTGCTGCGGATCGTCCAGGAGGCGATCACCAACGTCCGCCGGCACGCCCAGGCCACGAACCTCTGGCTCACCGTGACCGTCGAGCCACCTCGTGCCCACATCACCGTGATCGACGACGGTCGTGGGCTGAAACCCGGCCGGGCCGACAGTTTCGGCATCCAGGGGATGCGCGAACGGGCCCGCCGGATCGGCGCGAATCTGCATGTCGGCCCGGGGCCGGAGAACGGCACCCTGGTCGAGGTCGGGCTCGGCACCGAGATCGCGGCCTTCGAGCCGCGGCACCTGGCCCGTCCGGCGGTGACCCGCGTAGCACTTACCGACCCGCACGGTATTCCGACCATCAATCCGGCGAGTAACTCAGCCAGTCAAGCCAATCGGCAGACAACGAGACGGCCCCGGACGGCCTCACACGCCCGGGCCGACCAGGAGGTGACTAATTGACCAGCGCAACGGCGAACCTCCGGGTTGTGCTCGTCGACGACCATCAGCTGATCCGGGAAGGCCTTCGACGGGCCTTCGACCGGGCAGGTGACATCGAGGTCGTCGGCGAGGCGGCCTCGGTCGCGGACGCGCTCAGTGCTCTGGACCGGCTCCGGCCGGACGTTCTCGTGACCGACGTGCGTCTGCCGGACGGCGACGGGATCACGCTGACGACCCAGGTGCGGGCGAGCAATCCGGCAATGGGCATCGTCGTCCTCACCATGTATGCCGGGGACGAGCAGGTTTTCGCCGCCCTGGACGCGGGCGCCTCGGGTTTCGTCGGGAAGGACGCTCCCGCCGAAGAGGTCGTGGCTGCCGCCCGGCACGCGGCGGCCAACCCACGGGCCTTCACCGCGCGCGACCTGGCCGGCGCCATGCAACGCCGGATGAGTGCCCCCGCGGGGCCGAAACTGTCTCCGCGGGAACGGGAAGTGCTCGACCTACTGGTCGACGGCCTGGCCATCGCCCAGATCGCCCGGCGGCTCTACATCAGCGAGTCGACCGCCAAGACACACGTGGCCAACATCTACGAGAAACTGGGGGCGGGAAACCGCGCGCAGGCCGTCATGGCGGCTGTCCGACTCGGTCTCGTGGACGACGCCAAGCGACGGTAGTCCCACGAGTTCTCTTTTTCAACAAGGGTTTTCGTAACACCAGCCCCAGTTCTCGCCCATTCGGACGAGGACTGGGGCTCTCTCTTTGCATGATCCCTTTCGCACCATGGGTACACACCGCGACGCACCTGGCACGCTGAGCCTGTCTTCGGAGGAATGCATCCCCCGAGCACCTTCTCGTTCACCCCGTCGAGCAACCCTCGAGCACCCAGGAAGGGATCCGCATGCTCAGCAACCTCCGTCAGGTGATGTCCGCCGCCCAAGACCGCGGCGCTTCGGCCGTCGAGTACGGCCTGATGGTCGCGGCGATCGCCGCCGTGATCGTCGCGGTCGTCTTCGGTCTCGGCACCATCGTCCAGAAGACGTTCAGTGACACGTGCAACTCGTTCGCGAGCGGCGTGACGCCGTCCAGCAGCAGCACCGACAACGGATGCGACACACCGGCCAAGGCCGGGTAGCCGATCCTCCTGTGATCTTCCTCGCCGACCGATGTGGGCGAGTTCAGAAAGAACCCGGAAAGCCCTTCGAGGCTTCCGGGTTCTTCTGCGTCCGGGCACTTTCGCGGATTCGCAGCGGATATCGGCTCCTGGTCCGGTGTTACAGGGGTGGATATTGGGATTCCTTGAACCCCGGTCGATTCAGCTGGCCGTTAAGCCACGATCAAGGCCACTCCCCTACTGATCGGGTGTTCAGCCGATCATTCCGGAGATGACTGAATGTCACGCCGGGCGTGTGTCAGTGTGTAGGTAGTGACGGGGGGCTACACCGGTGCGGTCCGCAGCCGCGCCGGACTCAAAGGAGGCACGGATGATTTCCCGGACCCGCCGGATGGTGCGCTCGGCCGGCGACCGAGGCGCCTCCGCCGTCGAATACGCCCTGATGGTTGCCGCCATCGCCGCCGTGATCGTGGCCGTGGTGTTCGGATTCGGCAACCTGCTCAACAAGACCTTCGAGGGCACCTCGAACTGCATCGAGAACCGGCAGACGATGCCGAACTGTGATCCCGGCGAGGCGACCACGCCGTAAGGCCTCCGCGGCGACCACAGTGGCCCCTCGTCCACGACGACCCCGTTCACCACACGCTTTTCGGAGCCGGTGACCGGGGTCGTCGAGGTTTCCCGGTCCCTTCCGAGGGCCGCGCGGAGGCTGCTCCACGGCCCTTAAGCTGGCCGCATGGTTCCACCCGCCGCCGATTCCCCTCCGCGCCGCCAGCCCCGGCCGGGCCTGCGCCGCAGCTCTCCGCTGTCCACCGCCCTCGCCCTCGCGCTGCTGACGACCGGCATGGCGGTGGCTACTCACAGTGTTGTTCGCTACCGACTGTGGATTGTCATCGTCTACGTCGTGATCGCCGTGGCCCTCGGCCTCTGGGTGGTGGCCGGGAGTACCCGCCGGCCATCCGGCTCACCCGTCCGCCTCCTCACGGGTAGGCCCTGGCTGCGCGAACTGCAGCACTCGGCCCAGACCTCACCGTTGCCGTGGACGGGCGGCGCCCTGGCCCTCACGCTCGTCGTGGTCGCCGGGCTCCACGTGACCATGCGGCCGTACACCTACCTCACCACCGGCCAGGGCTGGACGGTGCGCTGGCTCTTCGCGGCGGCCGCGCTGATGCTGGCCGCGGGCGTCGCGATCTCGACGGTGCGGCGCAGCCCGCTGGCGGCCCACATCGCCCTCGGGATCACGGCCGTCGTCTACGTGGTGGCCGCGGCCCTGCTGATCCGCTGGGACCCGACCCCGAAGATCGACGTCTGGGTCACCCTGCAGCAGGCCGCCGACGGAATCCTCGACGGCAAGAACATGTACGCGCAGAACTGGACCGACTCCCCCGGCGTACAGGACGCGTTCACCTATCTCCCCTTCACCGCGCTGCTCCTGGCTCCGGGCCGCTGGCTCGCCGGTGACGTGCGCTGGGCCCTGGTCGTTGTCACGCTGCTCGGGACCCTGGCCGTGCTGCTGCTCGGCCGCACCGGCAAACCCTCGTCCACCATGTCGATCCGCAACCTCGTCGGTCCCGCGGCCGCCGGGCTGCTGCTGGTGCTACCGGGCACCGCCACCCAGGTCGAGCAGGCCTGGACCGAGCCGCTGCTGATGGCCTGCCTGGCCGGCTGGGCGCTGGCCGTGCGCCGCCGCCAGATGGTGCTCGCGATGGTCTTCCTGGCGCTGGGCCTGGCCAGCAAGCAGCACCTGGCCGTGCTGCTGCCGGTGCTCGCGGTCTGGCCGGTGTTCGGCTGGCGTCGAGCGATCGGCACCGCGGGCCTGGCCGGGGTGTTCATGGCGCCCTGGTTCATCGCCTCGCCGGGCGACATGATCCACGACACCGTGACCATGCTGATCAACTTCCAGCCGCTGATCTTCGCGAACACCGTGTTCATCGCGGCCATCAACGAGATCGACTGGACCCCGCCGTTCTACCTGACCGGCGCGGCCGTCCTCATCACCCTGGCCTCGGCGATCCTGCGCGTGCACCGGCAGCAGCCCGACCTCGCGAACGTCCTGCGCTGGGCCGCAATGGTGCTCCTGGTGGCGAACCTGGTGAACAAGCAGGCCTTCTACAACCAGTACTGGCTGGTGGCCGCGCTGATCGTGATCTCCCTGGCCGCGGCCCGCTACCCGCAGGTCTCCGCGACCGAGGAGGAAGACCCGGAGATCTCCGACGACGAAACCACCCCGGCCCCTACGCCGGCGTCCGCCACCCCCTGAGCCCTTCTCCTCCTGTCGTGCCCCTCCTGTCGTGATCATGCAAGGTGTCCCCGAGTTCTAGGGCCTGTCCCGATCACGAACAACGTGAGAGGAGTTCAGCCCACCACGCGGTCGCCGGCGAGCATGCGCTGCAGCTGCACGGCGAGGTCGTCCCAGCGCCATTTCTCACCGACCCACTCCCGGCCGCGCCGGCCGAACTTGGCGGCCAGGTCACGGTCGAGCAGGAGCTCGGCGCAGCGCTCGGCCACGGCCCGCGCGTCGGTACCGTCGACCACGAAGCCGTTCTCGCCCTCCAGCACCGCGTCGGGCGCGCCACCGGAGTCGCCCGCCACCACGGGCAGACCGGTCGCGGCCGCCTCGAGGTAGCAGATGCCCAGGCCCTCCAGGTCGAACCCGGCCAGGCGGGTACGGGCGGGCATGCAGAACACGTCGCCGGCGGCGAAGTACTCCGGGATCCGTTCCCAGGACACCCGGCCGGTCACGAACACGTGCTCGCCCAGCCGGGCCGCGGTAACCCGACGCTCCACCTCGGAACGGTACGGCCCGTCGCCGACCAGCAGCAGTGCAGCGTCAGGGACCTTCTCGCGGATCAGCGGCAGCGCCTCGACCAGCACGTCCTGCCCCTTGCGGGCGACCATCCGGGACACGCACACCACCACCGGGCGGTCTCCCAGCCCCAGTTCGGCCCGGATCTGGGAACCGTCGACCTCAGGATTGAACAGAACATCGTCCACCCCCGGTGTCAGCTGCCGGAAGCGGGCGCGCGAGGCCGGGTCGAGGGCCGGTGCGATCCGGCTGCGGGTGTAGTCACCGAGGTAGGTCAGCACGTCGACATGCCGCCCGATCCGCCGCATCAGGCCGCGGGTGAAGGGCACGACCGCCCACCACACCTCGTGCCCGTGAGTGGTCGCGACCATCCGCTCGATGCCGGCCTCACGCAGTTTCGGCGCCATCAGGGCCAGCGGCGCCGCGGCGCCGAACCAGACCCGGTCACAGCCGTGCTCCCGGGCGATCGCGATCGAGCGCCGGGTGATGCCCGGCGTCGGCAGCATGATCGGCGACTTGTCGCGGATCACCGGAAAATCCAGCTGCCCGTCGAACTCCTCGGCGCCCTGGCGCCGCGCCGTATGCACCACCACCTGACCGGGCGGGAAGCGCTTGGCCATGGCCAGCACGAATGACTCGATCCCGCCGGGCCGCGGAGGGAAATCATTCGTGATGACGAGCGTCCGTCCGCTCACAGCCTTACCACCCCGCCCGTTCCACGATCATCTGCCGCCCAACTCTCCCACCCAGCACCGAAATCCCCCAACCCGCCGGGAAGTGGGGCCCGGGATCGCCTGATCCCGAAAGAAGTGCCGGGCAGGACCGACGAAACGTTCACGATCACCGGCCGGCCCATCTTTCGTGATCATGCGAACACTCCCCGGGGTGGTGGAGGCGCCCCCTGGCCGACGGCTGGGAGGTCGCCTGATCACGAACCGTAGAAGAGGCCGACTTTCCTGGTCACCGCTCTGACGGCGACCAGGCGCTCTTCCCCTCGCGCCAGGTCCGCAATAGCCTGTTATCGACCAAGCGCCATCCGTTGCCTCACCGCCCGCACGAGAGCAGCTCGGGTAGCGAATCCCGCCACCCGCAGAGCCTCGTCCGTCCCACCGTGCGCGGCCTTTTCATACAAGCGCCTCAGCGCCGTATCGCTGCCCAGCCGGTCGGCGAGCACCGATACCGCCACCCAGGCCCGACCGTACGCCACGGCCGCACCGGCACCCGCCGCATCGAAGTCCTCCTCGGCCGGAAGAGACGGCGGCAGCGGCGCGCCCAGCGCGTCCCCGGCGATCTCCCGGGCCGACAGCCCGGTGTCGCGATAGGCCACATAGTCCGCATAACCCTCCTCCAGCCACATCGGGGCACCTGAGTCACCGGCGGCACGAGCGGCCACGTGCACCAGCTCGTGGGTGAGCACGACCTGGCGGCCGAGCTCGGTCAGCCCGTCGAACGCGGGGCCGTTGATGAACACGGCATCGGCCGGGGCATCGGCCGGTCCGACGGTGACGGCCGCGGTGTCGGCGAGGCCCTCGGTGTTGTCGCGGCCGAGAAGGTCGGCCAGCTCACCGATGTCACCGGCCACGACAACACGGGTACGGATGCTGCCCCACTCGTCGCCCTCCTTGTCGCCCTCCTTGTCGCCCTCCTTGTCGCCCCAGGCCCGGTCGACGGTGCGCGCCGAACGGACGCACAACGCGGCGAGCTCGTCCACGAGAGTTCGGGTGGTGGCCGGGCCGGTCACCCGGCAGCGGCTCGAGGCGGCGGTCACCTGCGCACCGGCGGAGGACGCGGTCGGGCCGGTGTCCGCGGTGGCTTGAGGGGCGGTGGACGTTTTCGTGCTCCGGGGACCGGCCGGGACCTTCGTGCCGGTCCCGTTCCCACCGGTGAGGGCGAAGGTCAGGGCGACGAGGAGGACGTAGGCGCCGATCGGGAGGAGACGGCGCATCCGCCCAGGTTACCCAGCACCACCACGGAAACCGTGACGTGCGTCCGGCACCGGGAATTCGCCGGTGGCAGATCTGCTTGCCGCGGGCTCCGGGAACCGGCGATGCTCGACGCGAGCTACGGGGGGACATCCATGAGAGTCGCGGTTCTGGCCGACGTCCACGGCCATCTGCCGGCGCTGGAGGCGGTGCTGGCCGATGCCGAGCGGGAGGGCGTCGACGTCTTCGTACTCAACGGGGACATGGCGACCGGGCCGATGCCCGCGCAGACCCTCGACCGGCTGGCCGAGCTCGGGGACAGGGCGGTGTGGGTGCACGGCAACTGCGAGCGCGAACTGCTGCACGCGATGGACGGGGGCGCCCCGGACGGGTCGATGCCCGCCGATGTGTGGGCCACGTGCGCCTACACGGCCTCACAGCTGTCCGGACGTCACCGTGACCTGCTCGAAAACCTGCCACTGTCGGTGGTGCTGACGGTGGACGGGCTGGGACCGGTGCGGTTCTGTCACGCCACCACCCGCAGCGACACCGAGATGGTGCTGGTCGACTCTCCGGTGGGTGCCTTCGTTCAGGGGTTCGCCGACTGCGACGAGTCGATGGTGGTGCTCGGTCACACCCACATGCCGTTCGACCGGCTCGCCGACCGGCGGCGCTTCGTCAATCCGGGCAGTGTCGGCATGCCGTACGGCGCCGCCCCGGGCGCCCACTGGGCACTACTGGGGCCCGAGGTGCAACTGAGGCGCAGTGAGTACGACGTCGCGGCCGCGGTGCGGCAGTTCGAGGCCGAGGCGTCCGGGTACCCGGGCCTGGCGGAGTTCCTTGCCCAGAACGTGCTGGAAGTGCCGTCGGACGCGGAGGCACTGGCGGTGTTCACCGAGATGGCCCGCACGGCCCGCAAACCGTGAAACGGCCCTGACCATCAGGTCAGGGCCGTTTCAGGTGGTTTCGAGCCGTGCGATGAGCTGTGATCAGCCGAGGCGGACCGCGGCGGTCGGGGTGGTCCAGACGGTGGCCACCTTGACCACGTCACCGGTCTGCGGTGCGTGCACCATCATGCCGTTGCCCAGGTAGATGCCCACGTGGTTGATCGGCGAGCCGAAGAACACCAGGTCACCGGCCTGCAGCGCGGAGTTGCTGATCGAGGTGCCGTATCCGGCCTGCATGCGGGAGCTGTGCGGCAGCGAGACGCCACCGGCCGCGTAAGCCTTCATGGTCAGGCCCGAGCAGTCGTACGAGCTCGGTCCGTCGGCCGCCCAGACGTAGGGCAGGCCGCGCTGGTTGCAGGCGAACTGGATGGCCGCCTTCGCCGCGGAGGACGGTGCCGCAGCGATACCGCTGGCGCAGTCACCGCCGCCACCACCGGTGGGCACGGAGCCGGAACCGGAGGATGCGCCACCGCTGGGGTCGACGTCGGCCGCCGCGCGCTCGGCCGCCTCGAGGGTGCTGAGCTCGGCCTCGGCCGCGGCGAGCTTCTTCTCCGCGGTCTCCTTGGACTTCTTCATCTTGACCTGGGAGGCCTGGATGGTCTTGACCTGCTTCTCCATGGACTTCTGCGTGTCCAGGAGCGCCGTCTGCGCGTCGGCGAGGTTGTTCAGGGCGCCGCTCTGACGCTCGGCCAGCGAGGGCAGGTAGCCGGACTGGGCGAGCAGCGCCTCGGGGTCGTCGGAGAGCAGCAGGCTGAGCGTGGAGAGCTCACCGCGCTTGTAGCTCTCGGCGGCCAGCAACCCGACCTGCTTCTTGAGTGCCGTGACCCGATCTTCCTGCTTGCCGACGTTCTTCTTCGCGGCCTTCAGCTTGATCTTGGTCGACTTCAGCTTCTCGCGGGTCTCGACGTAGTCCTCGGCGGCGGTGTCTGCCTCCGAACGGAGCTTCTCGACCTTCTTCTTGACGCTGCTGACGCTCGGGTTCGGCGCCGCCGAAGCGGTCGGCGAGGCCAGAACGGCTGAGCCGGCCAGCGCCAGGGGAACCAGCAGACCGGCGAAACGACGCCAGCCCGTCAGGCGCAGCAGATTTGCGGGGTTACGGCGGCGGAAGAAGGAGATACCGCGGGGGGCCGTACCGCCCGTGGATCCGAGGCTGTTCGCGGAACGGTTGCTGCGCTCGGGTCCGATCTCGGTGAGAGTGTCGGTCCCGGAGTCGCGCACGTTGTCACGCGTCTCGGAGTTGTGGGCCGCAGACCGCATTTCCGCAGGCTGCCCAAGTTTCGGACCGTCCGATCGCAAGGCGCGAGATCTCCGTTCTGGCGCCCGCGCGACGTTGTCTCGTCGCGGCGGGGACTGAGCCGTGCCGCAGGTGCAGAGCACAAAACTCTCATGACCTCGACAACGGTCTGTGAACGGAGGAAACATAGCGGGCGCGGACACGCCTACCAAAGCCAGCACATAGCCTCGATAAGAGCGCAGAGCGTCATCTCTGCTGGTAGAGCGACACCCAGCGGCATCATCCTTAACATCTCACAGGAATTCTTAACGTTCCGTAAATCTAGCCTTGAACCCTTTCGTCCGTTTTAGGTCCAGTGACACCCGGTATGACTCAGCCCGCCGCTCGGTGATCATTACCTGACCCATAGTGACCGCGGTGGCGTTCGGGGTAGCCGGAATCGCCGGGGTCGTGGTCCCAGCTCAGAACACCCGCCTCATCGGGATCGACGGGGCGGGCCACCAGGCGCAGCGGTGGCACCAGCCCCGAGCCGGCCAGGGCAGCGATCGCCGCCTGCTCCTGGCCGTCCAGATCGATACCGGTGGCGGGTGCGGGACCACCGCGGACAGACAGGTGACTCACGTGCCGGACCGGCGCCGCGGGCGCCCCCAGCAGGACGGAGACGACACAGTCACGGCAGGCCGGGCCACGGACGGCGCAGGCGTCACAGTCGATCAGCATGGAGCCCCTCCGAAAATGCTCACGGGCCCGTGCAACTGCGGTGGCCCGACCGGCTGGGTGCCGATGACAGGAACGCTAAGGGCGACCACCGACAGTCTTGGCCCGGCAACCGGCCGGAGAACGCCCGGGGGCCCCTGGCGACCCTGGAAGCCCTAGAAGCCCTAGAAGCCCTAGAAGCCCTAGAAGCCCTAGAAGCCCTGGAAGCCCTGGAAGGGGATGCCCGCCGCAAGACTGTCGGTGGTCGGGCATACCGTCCTCTTCATGAGCACCACACCCGAGGCCCCCACCCAGGAGGCGCTCTGGCCGGAAGAACTCGTGGTGTCCGGCGCGAGCGAGGCCGATCCCCAGATCCTGTCCGAGGTCACCTTCGTGGTGTTCGACCTGGAGACGACCGGCGGCGCCCCGGCCGACGGTGGCATCACCGAGATCGGCGCGGTGAAGATCCGCGGCGGCGAGGTGCTGGGCGAGTTCCAGACCCTGGTCCGGCCCGAGAGCCCCATCCCCGCCTTCATCTCGCTCCTGACCGGCATCACCGACTCGATGGTCGCAGGCGCGCCCTCGCTGGGCGCCGTGCTGCCCTCGTTCCTGGAGTTCTGCGCCGGCAGCGTCCTGGTGGCCCACAACGCACCGTACGACGTGGGTTTCGTGAAGGCTGCGTGCGACCGTCTGGGGCACGAATGGCCAGCGCCCACGGTGATCGACACGGTGAAGCTGGCCCGGCACATCGTCAGCCGCGACGAGGCGCCCAACCGCAAACTGCACACTCTGGCCGCGCTCTTCGGCTCCCCCATCGAGCCCGATCACCGCGCCCTGCAGGATGCCCGGGCCACGGTGCACGTGCTGCACGCCCTGCTCGGCCGGATCGGCACGCTCGGTGTCACCACGCTCGGCGAACTGCGCGGCTTCTCCGCGAAGGTGCCCGAGAGCACGCGCCGTAAGCGGCATCTCGCTGACGGTCTACCGTCCGGCCCGGGCGTGTACATGTTCCGCGACGAGAAGGACCAGGTGCTTTACATCGGCACCTCGGTGAACATCCGCACCCGGGTGCGAAATTACTTCACCGCGTCCGAGCACCGCAGCCGCATGCGCGAGATGGTGGCCCGGGCTGCCCGGGTCACCCCCGTGCCGTGCGCCACCACACTCGAGGCCCGGGTGCGGGAGATCCGGCTGATCGCCGAGCACGCACCGCCCTACAACCGCCGGTCCAAGAAGCCCGAACGCAAGCCCTGGCTGAAGCTCACGGCCGAGGCCTACCCGAGGCTCTCGGTGGTGCGTGACGTCCAGGCCGACGGTGGCACCTACACCGGGCCGTTCTCGTCGCAGGAGCAGGCTGAGCAGGCTGTGGCGGCCCTGTACGAGGCCTATCCCCTGCGTCGCTGCACGCCCCGGTTGCCCAAACGCCCGTCGAAGAACGCGAGCGCCTGCATCCTGGCCGAAATGGGCCGTTGCGGAGCTCCCTGCGTCGGCGGCATCGACATCATCGGCTACTCCGAGATCGTCACTCAGGTGCGCGAGGCCATGCTCTCCGACGCCGCGCCGGTGGTGGAGGCCTCTCTGCGCCGCGCTACGTCACTCTCCGAGCTGCAGCGCTACGAGGAGGCCGCGGAGCACCGCGACCGGCTGCTCTCCTACCTGAAGGGCGCGGCCCGCGCCCAGCGTCTGGCGCCGATCGCGGCCGTCCCCCACCTCGTCGGCGCCCGCCGGAGGGACAGCGGCGGCTGGGAATTCGCCCTCGTCCGTCACGGCCGCCTGGCCGGCACCAGCGTCTCCCCTCCCGGCGCCGACCCGATGCCGTACGTCGACGCCCTGAGCCTCACCGGTGAGGTCGTCACACCCCGCGATGTGCCCTACCCCTCCGCCCATCCGGAAGAGACCGAGATCGTGCTCAACTGGCTCGAGCAACCCGGCACCCGCCTGGTCGAGCTCGAGGGCACCTGGGCCTGGCCCGTCCGCGGTGCCGCTCACGCCCGGCACAGCCTGCCCCCGGAAGTCCACCGGACGATCGTCCTGAAGTAGAAGCCCCAGATGCACCGCCCAGTTCGGTGCCCCGAACCCTGACCCCGTTCCCGACCAGGCCCACATCCGGGATCGGGGAATTTCCGTGCGCCATCACCGCACGGAAATTCCCCGATCACGGCTCAAGGATCGTTCGGGTCCCCGGTGCTGCACGTCGGTGCTGTGAGATCGCACGACCACGCACCCAGACCCCACCCCCAGGCAGGCAGCCCCTGCCCGGGAAAGTTTGCATGATCACGAAGGAAGAGGTGGACGGAGCAGCTACCTCATCGTGTGCATTCGTTGCGCTCCACCTGCAATAAGTGCACACGATCCCTGAACCAGAGCGGGAGGGGAGCCGGTAGGCGTCCACCATGAGGATCGCCCGCCCAAAACCCGAGGGCCGGCACCGATCCGGGTTGGATCGGTGCCGGCCCTCGCGAGGCTCAGCCGGAATCAGTGCCCGCTGCTGATGGCGTGCTTCTCGTCGCCACCGCCGCTGGCGGAGATCTCCTCGTGGTCGCCGTGGTGGTGGGCCTCGGCCAGCTCGGCCGGGGTCACCGGGGCGACCCGGTCCTCGAAGTAGAACTTGCTGATCTTCTCGCGCACCTTCTCCAGCGCACCGCCCGGACGGCGGACACCGGAGGAGTCCGTGGCCGAGAGGGCCTGGGCCGGCTCCGGGGAGTCGAAGCCGACGAGCAGCCAGCGGTCGTTGGCGGAGAGCGGGGCGTGCAGCTCGAACACCTCACCCTCCTCCGTACGGAAGACGCGGCCGGTCTCGCGACCGTGCAGCACCTTCTCGCGGTCCTTGCGCTGCAGACCCAGACAGATGCGCTTGGTGATCACGTAGGCCAGCGGCGGGAAGACGAACACGATGACCCGCAGCACGTGCGTGATGTCGTTGATCGACAGGTGCAGGTGCGTGGCGACGATGTCGTTACCACCACTGATCCACAGGAGCACGTACAGCGTGATCGCCATGACGCCGAGACCGGTACGGGTCGGCTGGTTCCGCGGGCGGTCGAGCAGGTGGTGCTCGCGCTTGTCACCGGTGACCCAGGCCTCGATCCACGGGTACAGCAACGCCGGCGTCACCATCAGACCCGGCAGCACCAGGGTCGGCAGGAAGATGTTCGGCGAGACCGTGTGACCCCAGACCGTGAACTCCACGAAGCCCGGCATGATGCGCACCGCGCCGTCGAGGAAGCCCATGTAGAAGTCGGGCTGGGCGCCGGCGCCGATCGGTGACGGGTCGTACGGACCGTAGACCCAGATGCCGTTGATGGTGAACAGGGCACCCATCAGGGCGGTGACGCCGAACACGATGAAGAAGAACCCGCCGGCCTTGGCCGTGTAGATCGGGAACAGCGGGAAGCCGACCACGTTGCTGTTCGTCTTGCCCGGGCCGGGGTACTGCGTGTGCTTGTGCACGACGACCAGGATCAGGTGGAACGTGATCAGGGCCAGCATGATGGCCGGGATCAGCAGCACGTGCAGCGTGTAGAAGCGCGGGATGAACGCCTCGCCGGGGAACCCGCCCCCGAAGAGGAAGAAGCTGACGTACGAGCCGACCACCGGGATACCCAGGACGATGCCCTGGGCGATGCGCAGGCCGTTACCGGAGAGCAGGTCGTCCGGCAGGGAGTAACCGAGGAAGCCCTCGATGACCGCCAGGATGGCCAGGATCATGCCGATGACCCAGTTGATCTCCCGCGGCTTGCGGAACGCGCCGGTGAAGAAGATCCGGAACATGTGCACGATCATCGAGACGACGAAGATCAGCGCCGCCCAGTGGTGGATCTGCCGCATGAGCAGACCGCCACGGACCTCGAACGAGAGGCGCATCGTCGAGTCGAACGCCTCGGAGACGGTCTGCCCGGCGAGCGTGGTGTAGGGCCCGTCGTAGGTGACCTCGGCTGCGCTGGGGATGAAGAAGAACGTCAGGAACGTTCCGCTCAGCAGCAGGATGACGAAGCTGTACAGCGCGATCTCACCCAGCATGAACGACCAGTGGTCGGGGAAGACCTTGCGTGAGAAGCCCTTGACCACACCCGAGGCGCCGAGGCGCTCGTCGAGCCAGTTTCCGGTCGTGGCTCCGACCTTGTTGATAGCACTGTCGCTCATGAGCGCTCCCAGTAGCTCGGGCCGGTCGGCTCGCTGAAGGGTGCCGCGGCGACCAAGTATCCCTCGTCATCCACCGTGATCGCGAGCTGGGGAAGGGCGCGCTTGGCCGGTCCGAAGATGACCTTGCAGTTCTGCGTGAGGTCGAAAGTTGACTGGTGGCACGGGCAAAGCAGGTGATGCGTGCGCTGCTCGTACAGGGCCACAGGACAACCCATATGGGTGCAGATCTTCGAGTAGGCCACGATCCCGCCGTGCGCACCCGGGAGCGACTCCGGCGCCAGCAGGTCCTCTTCCAGACGGATCAGGAGAACCGCCGCCTTGGCCTTCTCGTTCAGCGGGTGCTCGGACTCCTCGATGCCTTCGGGGAGCACGTGGGCGACCGAGCCGAGGACCATGTCGGAGGCCTTGATCGGGCCACCCTCCGGGTCCAGCATGAGCCGGTCGCCGGCCTTCCAGAAGGTGGTGGCCAGATACTTGCCCGGCAGCGGGCCGGTGTCACGGAACAGGATCAGGCCGGGCAGCGGGAACAGTGCCATGGCGCCGATCAGGGTGTTGCGGATCAGCGGACGGCGGGCGAACCCGCTCTCCTCGACACCGGTCGCCAGCATGTCGACGGCCTCGGCGCGGACCTCGTCCGAACCGCGCTGCAGGTGCCGGTAGTCGATGCGCTCCTCGTCGGGCATGAGGGTCTTGGCCCAGTGCACCGCGCCGACGCCGATACCGAGCAGCGAGACCGCCATACCGATACCGAGCAGCTTGTTCGACAGCTCGAGCCGGTTGAGGTAGTCGATGAAGCCCAGCTCGTGGTCCATCTTCACGGCGAAGTAGCCGACGATCATGACCAGCGTGCCGACCATCGACAGCACGAAGAGGAAGGCGACCTGACGCTCGGCGCGCTTGGCGGCCTTCGGGTCGGTGTCGGCCATCCGGTGCTGGTGCTCCGGGATACCCGGGTTCTCGAACCGGGCGGGAAGGTCACTCTCCTGGACAGCCACGCCGTCCCCACCGTGGTCCGGGTCGTTCGTACTCATCGTTCCACCCGTTTCGTTGCTCACGAGGACTTCGCCCCCAGCCAGACCGCGAAACCGATCAGCAGTGTCAGGCCGACGATCCAGGCGACGAGGCCCTCGGACACCGGGCCAAGCTTTCCGAGAGCCATGCCGCCGGGGTTCGGCGTCTCACGGATCGTCGCCAGGTACGCGATGACGTCCGTCTTCTCGTCGGGGCTGATGGTCGTGTCCGGGAAGACCGGCATGGACTGCGGGCCGGTGACCATGGCCTCGTAGATGTGCTTGTAACTGACCTCATCGAGGTTCGGGGCGAACTTGCCCCGGGTCAGCGCGCCACCAGCGCCGGCCGCGTTGTGGCACATGGCGCAGTTGGTGCGGAAGATCATGGCGCCCTTGGACGCGTCGCCCGCTTCGGGGTCGAGCACGTCGTCGGACGGGATGGAGGGACCGGCCCCGAGGCTGGCGACGTAGGCCGACAGCTGGGCGGTCTGCTCGTCGGAGAGGCGCACCGGGGCCTTCTGGGCCTGCGGGCCGCTCATGGCGAGCGGCATCCGGCCGGTGCCGACCTGGAAGTCGACGGAGGCCGCGCCGACACCGATCAGCGAGGGAGCCTGGTTACGGCCTTCCGCGTCGATGCCGTGGCAGGTCGAGCAGTTGGCCAGGAAGAGCTTCTTGCCCTGCTCGATGTCGTCGGCAGAGGCCGTGCTGGTCGACGCATCCGCCGTGCTGGGCATGACGGCGGCATAGCCCACGCCCGTCACGAGTAGACCGAGCAGCACGATCAGTGCTGTGGCCAACGGGTGCCGCCGCCGGGCAGCGAGTGCGCTCACGATGTGAAACTCCTACGTTCCGAGGTACGAACGGCTGTCATCGACGGAATCACTTGATGACGTAGATGACGAAGAAGAGACCGATCCAGACCACGTCGACGAAGTGCCAGTAGTACGACGTGACGATGGCGCTGGTGGCCTCGGCGTGGCCGAATCGTTTGGCCGCGAAACTGCGGCCGATGATCAAGAGGAAGGCGATGAGCCCACCGGTGACGTGGAGGCCATGGAAGCCGGTCGTCAGGTAGAAGACAGAGCCATAGCCAGAGCTACTGAGGGTCAGACCCTCGCTGATCAGTTCCGCGTACTCGTAGACCTGGCCGCAGATGAAGATGGCGCCCGCGACATAGGTCAGCAGGTACCACTCCTGCATGCCCCAGTTACGGAAGCCGTGCTCCCGCGTCCAGGGAGCCCACCAGGTGCCCAGGGCACGCGGCTGGAAGCGCTCGGCGGCGAACACACCCATCTGGCACCACACGGAACTCAGTACCAGGTTGATCGTGTTGGCCGTCGAGAACGGGATATTGAGCTTGAGCGGCTCTGTCGCCCACAGGTCGGGCTGGACGGCACGGATCGTGAAGTACATCGCGAAGAGACCCGCGAAGAACATCAGCTCACTGGAGAGCCAAACGATCGTGCCGACCTGAACCATGTTGGGTCGGTTGAGAGTCGCATGAACGTTCGGCCCAGCCGGGCCGTCTACTGCCGCTACGGATGCCACGGGCGTCATTATGGCCTCACGCCGATCCGGATGAAGGGCGGGGGGCCCTTGTGCGCCCCGAGCCGTGTCCTAACCGTGTCCTGATAGGGCTTCCCGCAGGTGATGCGGGGTTTCGCAAGTCCGGTGTTCCCTAATTTCCCGGCCCTGCGCGGAGAAGTGCCACCGGTCGCGAGGACCTGCTCGTCAAGGGACATCACGTCAGGCTTCTTCGGCGTTCTCGACGCATTCCTGTTGCCCCCATCACCGTTCGGTCGGCAAATTCCGCCGACCCGCCGAGCCGTTCGCCCGGCCTCCGCGTGATTTTCCCCGCTCCCGGCGTGTCGCCCGGCCGACGGCATCTTTCGGCAGGATTCAGGACCCCGCCCGGGACCAAGGTCACAGGACCACGACGGCCGGTGACGCACGGATCCTCCACTTCGGTACGATCGTCGGCGACAGGCAGGCACTCGCCCGAAGCCTCCCGGCGCAGGGCGGACCCACGGCCATCACTCCTGTCACAGCGACCTGGAGACGATCGATGACGACGACCCCGACCCGAACCGGCGCCGTGGCCACGACCGGCGACCACTCCGGTTCCGGCCACGACCACGTGGCAACCGCACCGGCCGGCGATCACGAGGACGCCCGGCTGACCGGGGGCGCCCCGGTCTCGGGCACCCGGCCGATCTCGCTGCTGCTCTACAGCGACGACGTCGACACCCGCACCAAGGTCCGGACAGCCATCGGCAAGCGCCTGGCCGCCGATCTGCCCCCGGTCGAGTGGACCGAGGTGGCCACCCCGGCCGCGGTGGTGTCCGCAGCCGACGCCGGTGGTTTCGACGTGCTGATCCTCGACGGCGAGGCCGTGCCCGCCGGTGGCATGGGAATGTGCCGTCAGCTCAAGGAAGAGATCTTCGAGTGCCCGCCGGTTCTGGTGCTGACCGGCCGTCCCCAGGACGCCTGGCTGGCCACCTGGTCGCGCGCCGACGCCGCCGTACCGCACCCGCTCGACCCCCGTGCCCTGGCCGAGGCCGTCTCGGTTCTCGCCCGTCGTCGTAGAGGCTGAAACCTTGTCGTCCCCCGCCATCGCCACCCCGTCGTGGCCCCTGCTCATCACCACGCTGATCTCCGGGCAGGACCTGTCCCGGCCGGACACCGAGTGGGCGATGGAACAGGTCATGACCGACCGTTCCAACCCGGTGCAGCTGGCTGCCTTCCTGGTCGCGCTGCGGGCCAAGGGCGAGACGGTGCAGGAGCTGGGCGGGCTGGTCGACGTGATGCTGCGTCACGCCGTCCGGATCGAGATCCCCGGCCCGGCGGTCGACATCGTCGGCACCGGCGGCGACATGCACAAGACCGTGAACATCTCGACCATGTCGGCGATCGTCGCGGCGGGTACCGGCATCCAGGTGATCAAGCACGGTAACCGCGCCGCGTCCTCGTCCTCGGGCGCCGCCGATGTGCTGGAGTCCCTCGGACTGCGTCTCGACCTGCCCAACGACCGGATCGTCCAGGTCGCGCAGGAGGTCGGCATCACCTTCCTGTTCGCGATGAAGTTTCACCCGGCACTGCGTTTCGCCGGCCCGACCCGGGCCGAGCTGAAGGTGCCGACCGCGTTCAACTTCCTCGGGCCCCTCACCAACCCCGCACAGCCCGGCGTCTCGGCGATCGGCTGCGCGAACCTGCGGATGGCCCCGATCATGGCCGGGGTGCTGGCCGAGCGGGGCGACCGCGCCCTGGTCTTCCGTGGGGAGGACGGCCTGGACGAACTGTCCACCACCGGTCCTTCACGGGTGTGGCAGGTGAGCCAGGGGTCCGTCACCGAGTCCTTGTTCGACCCGGCCGACCTGGGTCTGGCCCGCGCCACCCTCGACGACCTGCGTGGCGGCGACCCGCAGCACAATGCCCAGGTGGTACGTGACCTGCTGGCCGGCAAGACCGGTCCGGTGCGTGACGCGGTCCTCCTCAACGCCGGCGCGGCTCTGGCGGCCTCTGGGCCCGCTGACAGTGATCTGACCAAGCAGATCAGCGAGGGCGTGCAGAAGGCCGCCGAGTCGATCGACAGCGGCGCCGCAGCGGCGGTTCTGGAGCGCTGGGTGGCGGCCACCAACGCCTGAGCCCGGCATTCGAAGGCCCGGTCGCGCTGCGGCCGGGCCTTCGTGCTGGGAGGACGAGGGTCACGGCGAACGCTCGCGGGTCGGCGGGCGTAGGCGCCCCTCTTCCCTTCACCGCACTTCCCTGCACCCCCTGCACGACGAAGGGTCCGGTCCGCCTTCATCAGGCGGGCCGGACCCTTCGTCGTTGCTGGTGTGACTCAGGCCTTCCAGTCCGAGTACGACTCGTTCCAGACGGTGTAGCCGTTGCCCCACTCGAGCTTGCGGTCGCTGTTCTTGTAGATCACCACGTCGCCGACCTTGGAGCGGTCGAAGAGCCACTTGGCCGCGGCCGTGGTCATACCGGTGCAACCGTGACTGACGTTCGCGCTGCCCTGGGAGCTGCTCGACCACGGGGCGGCGTGGATGAACTCGCCGCTGTAGGTGAGACGCATGGCGTACTTCGCGACCAGGTCGTAGCCGTCCGGGTCGTCCTCGTCGATACCGATCGTGGACGACCGCATGCGGTGCGAGGTCTCCCGGCTCATGACGACCTTGATGCCGTTGCGAGTAGCCATGTCAGCCTTGCCGGTGGTGACCGGGATGGTGCGGAGGACCTTGCCGTTCTTGCGCACGGTCATCGTGTGACCGGACACGTCGACGGTGCTGATCATCGCATCGCCGATGGTGAACGCGGACTTGGCCTTCTGCTTCTTGCCCCAGACGCCGTCCTGCACCTCGACACCGGTCAGGTCGGCCGTGACCTTCACGTCGGTACCGGGCTCCCAGTAGTCCTTCGGGCGCCACCAGACCTGCGTGGCGCTCATCCACTGCCAGGCGCCCTCGACCTTGTCGTCCCCGGTGTCAACCTTCAGCGCGTCCACCACACCGTCGCGCTTGCTCTGGCTCACCGACTTGGACAGCTCGACGACGACCGGCATTCCGACGCCGACCTTCCAGCCGTTGCCCGGCACCACGTAGGCCGTGACCTGACCGTTCGGGACCAGCGTGGAGAACGACGAGGTCTTCTCCGCGTCGACCCCGTCGGCGTTCGCCGCGGTGACGGCGACCGTGTAGCCCATGGCCGCCTTCAGAGCGGTCTTGCTGGTCCACTCCGTCTTGTCTTCGCTTAGCGTTCCCTTGAGCTTCTTGCCGGTAGCCGTGGCGACGTTGACCTCGGAAATGGTGCCCTGGGCGACCGAGACCTTGACCTTCTTCGCGGTCTTGACCTTCTTGTTGCCGTCGTCCGGCGTGATCGTGATTTCCGCCGGTGCGGCCGCGGCCTTGGTTTCGGACTCACCCGAACCGCCTGAACCGGAGGCCCCGGAATCGCCCGACTGGCATCCTGCCAGGGCGATCATGGTCGCCATCGCTACCGCGACCACCATCGACCTTCGGGATCGGCCCCGACCGATGGCACGACTGATCACTTCGCTACCTACCTGACTCAAGAGGCTCCGACTGCACGTGCAACGTTGATATAGACGCGTCGAACCGCGTATCGGTTGCAATGCTGCGCTAAAGGAAGTCTATCGGTACCTCATGAGAACCACCTGAATCACTACGGAATCGTCAAGCATTCCTAGGAAACAGACACGTTCGGTCTATACATCATGACGCTTCGGTCAACTCCTGCACCGCAAAACGGCCGACGCCCACGGTCAGGAAGACCGTGGGCGCCGGAACGCGGAGGAGAGCGGCGTCAGTGCGCGTGCTCGCCCCGGTAGAACTCGTAGACCCATCCGACCAGGGCGAGGCCCATCAGGACGGCACCGATGGCGATCAGCCAGAAACCGATCGCCGCACCGGCGAACACGATCGCGGCGCTGGCCGAGATCGCCAGCGGCCACCACGAGTGCGGTGCGAATTCACCGAGCTCACCGGCACCCTCGGCGATCTCACCGTAGGCGTTGTCTTCCGGACGGGCATCGATGTGCCGGGCCGTGTAGGCCAGGTACGCGCCGATCATGATCGACAGCCCCGCCGTGAGGAACAGGCAGGCCACGCCGACCGGCTCGTCCCAACCGGTCACCAGGCCGTAGGCGATGGCGAAGGCCAGGAAGAGCGGCGTACCGCCGATGAAAATCCCGCTTTCGATCTTCACTTCTGCACCCCCTGGTTCCCGGCGTTGTTGCCGGGCTCGTCGTCACCGTTCAGTCCCGGGCCCCGCTCGTGCACATCACCCTCGCCGTAGACCTTCGCGAGCATGCCCTTGTTCGGCGTGGGGTGATCGGCAGCCGCGATCTCGGGGTGGTGCAGGTCGAACGCGGGACGCTCGGACCGGATCCGCGGCAGCGAGTTGAAGTTGTGCCGCGGCGGCGGGCAGGACGTCGCCCACTCCAGCGTGCCGGCGTAGCCCCACGGGTCGTCGACCGTGATCATCGGGGCGCTCTTCCAGGTCTTGTAGATGTTCCACGCGAACGGGACCACCGACAGCGCCAGGACGACCGAGCCGATCGTGGAGATCTGGTTGTAGAGCTCGAAGCCGTCTTCCGGCAGGTAGTCCGCGTACCGGCGGGGCATGCCCTCGACACCCAGCCAGTGCTGGATCAGGAAGGTGGTGTGGAAGCCGATGAACGTCAGCCAGAAGTGCACCTGGCCCAGACGGTCGTCGAGCATCCGGCCGGTGAGCTTGGGCCACCAGAAGTAGAACCCGGCGTACATCGCGAACACCACGGTGCCGAACACCACGTAGTGGAAGTGCGCCACCACGAAGTACGAGTCCGACAGCGGGAAGTCCAGCGGCGGCGAGGACAGGATGACACCGGTCAGGCCACCGAAGAGGAAGGTCACGAGGAAGCCGATGGCGAAGACCATCGGGGTCTCGAACGTGATCGACCCACCCCACATGGTGCCGATCCAGTTGAAGAACTTCACACCGGTGGGCACCGCGATGAGCATCGTCATGAAGGCGAAGAACGGCAGAGCCACCTGGCCCGTGACGTACATGTGGTGGGCCCACACCGACACCGACAGGGCGGCGATGGTGATCGTCGCGAAGACCAGGGTCTTGTAACCGAAGATCGGCTTACGGCTGAAGACCGGCAGGATCTCGCTGATGATGCCGAAGAACGGCAGGGCGATGATGTAGACCTCGGGGTGCCCGAAGAACCAGAACAGGTGCTGCCACAGGATGGCGCCACCGTTCTCCGGTTCGAAGACCTGGGCCCCGAAGCGCCGGTCGGCACCCAGCGCCAGCAGCGCGGCGGCCAGCGGCGGGAAGGCCATGATCACCAGGATCGAGGTGATCAGCACGTTCCAGGTGAACAGACCCATCCGGAACATCGTCATGCCCGGTGCCCGCATGCAGATGATGGTGGTGATGAAGTTGACCGCACCCAGGATGGTGCCCAGACCGCTCATCGCCAGACCGAAGACCCACAGGTCACCGCCCAGACCGGGCGAGTAGACCGCGTTGGACAGCGGGGCGTAGGCGAACCAGCCGAACGAGGCCGCGCCCTGCGGGGTGAGGAAGCCGGAGACCGCGATCAGGCTGCCGAACAGGTAGAGCCAGTACGACAGCATGTTCAGACGCGGGAACGCGACGTCCGGGGCACCGATCTGCAGCGGCATGATCGCGTTGGCGAAGCCGGCGAACAGCGGTGTCGCGAACATCAGCAGCATCACCGTGCCGTGCATGGTGAAGAGCTGGTTGTACTGGTCCTTGCTGCTGACGACCTGCAGACCGGGCTCGAAGAGCTCCAGGCGGATCAGCACGGCCATCAGGCCGCCCAGTAGGAAGAACAGGAACGACGTGATCAGGTACAGGTTCCCGATCACCTTGTGGTCGGTACTCGTCAGCCACTTGACCGCGCTGCGGCCCGCGGTGAGCGGCACCGGCCGGGCGACGTAGCTTCCCTCGACTGCGTCTGCGTTGAAGGCTGCGGTCATTACTTCACCTCTGCCGTCGTCTTCGTGGCCGGCAGCGCACTGCTGTTGCCGGCTTCTTCTGCGTTCGAGTCCGACGGCGCCATCTCGCTGCGGTTCAGGTCTTCACCGAGCTGCCCGGTGTTGCCCTGGGCCTCGAGCTCGGCCATGTGCCGGTCGTAGTCGGCCTGGCTCACGACCTTGACGTTGAACAGCATCTCGGAGTGGTACTCACCGCACAGCTCCGCGCACTTGCCCTTGAACGTGCCCGTGCGCTGCGGGCGCACCTGGAACTTGTTCTGGACGCCCGGAACGGTGTCCATCTTCATGAGGAACGCCGGCACCCAGAAGGAGTGGATGACATCACGAGCGGTCAGGTCGAACTGGACCAGCTGGTTGACCGGCAGGTAGAGCGTGGGCAGTTCCGCCTCGGCCCCTTCGTTGCCGTCCAGCTGACCCATGACACCGGTCTCGTAGACGTCGGAGTCCTTGTAGTTGAAGTCCCACGACCACTGCTTGCCCACGACGCCGATCGTGACGTCAGGCTTGGCATCGGTGGAGATGAGGTCCGACTGGACGCTCGCGGTGTGGCCGAACAGCACCGCCACCATCATCACCGGGATGATCGTGTACATCACCTCCAGCGGGAGGTGGTAACGGATCTGAGCCGGGAACCCGGTCTCGTCCTTACGGCGCCGGTAGACGATCATGCACCAGATCGTCAGGCCCCAGACGATGACGCCCACGATCAGGGCGGCGATCCAGGACCCGACCCACAGGTCCATGATCTTGGTGGTCTGGTTGGTCGTGCCCTTGGTGCTGGGCAGCCAGCCCCTCTGCACCTGATCGGTGCAGCCGGACAAAGTCAGTAGAGCAGCGCCGGTCAAACCCACGGCAACTGCACGGGCGCGCCGACGCGCCATGCCGAACCCCTCGTGCGAACGCAACGGCGGCCTTCCCACGGTCTCGTCCCGGTGCTGGATCAATACCTGCGCACCGAGTGCTTTTGCTGAATGTTTCATGCTCCCGATTTCTCGTTCGTGAGCAGGGTAGCGGGTGCCCCGAGGCGTGCCCGCGATGGGTCGGGTTGGTTATCGGCGTGGCGCACCAGAGACGAGAGACACTGCCGGGATGACTTCCGGCCCTCCTGCACGCGCTGCCTCCTCGCCCGGCCATCCTCACCCGTCCGGAGCAAAAACGCAGCGGGCCTACCTGGACGCCTCGACGGTTGCGCCCCTGGACCCGGCCGGACGGGACGCCTGGCTGGCAGCGATGGACGAGGGCTGGGCCGACCCGCGACGCCTGCACCGGGAGGGACGCACGGCGCGGCTGCTGCTGGAGGGGGCGCGGGAGTCGATCGCCGCCGACCTGGGCGCCCGCACCGAGGAGCTGGTCTTCACCGGCTCCCACACCGAGGCCGTGCACGCGGCCGTGCTCGGCACGTTGCGCGCCCGGCGGCGGGTGGGCACGCGCGTGGTGCTCTCCGCCGTGGAGCACTCCGCCGTCCTGCAGGCCACCCGCTTCGGGGGTGAGGCACTTCTCATCGATGTCTCGGAGCTCGGGCGTGTCGATGTTTCACGCTTCACGGACGAGGTGGGCGGCGAGAGCGTGGCCCTCGCCTGTCTGCAGAGCGCGAATGCCGAAGTGGGCACCCGGCAACCGGTGACCGAGGTCGCCGAGGCGACCCAGGCGTCCTCCATTCCCCTTCTGGTGGACGCCGCGGCGACCGCCGGGCACGCCGCCGTACCGCAGGGCTGGGACCTGCTGACCGCAGACCCCCGGTCGTGGGGCGCGCCGGCCGGGCTGGGGGTGCTGGCGGTCGGGGCCAACACCCGGTGGGTGTCTCCCTCCCCCGCCGACGACGGCACCGAGCGGGTACCCGGCTCGGTCTCGGTACCGGTCGCCCTGGCCGCGGCGGTCGCCCTGCGCACCGTCACGGCCGGCCGCGCGGAGTCGGACCGGTTGCGGCGCAGTCTCACCGACCGGATCCGGGCGGTGGCGGCGACGATCCCCGACACCCAGGTGGTGGGCGACCCGGAGCGGCGACTGCCCCATCTGGTCACCTTCTCGTGTCTCTACGTGGACGGGGAGGCGATCGTCGACGACCTGGACCGGCACGGGTTCGCGGTCGGGTCGGGCTCGGCCTGCACCGCCTCGACCCTGGAACCCAGTCACGTGCTGGCGGCGATGGGGGTGCTCACCCATGGCAACATCCGGGTCGGGCTCCCGGTGGGCGTCACCCCGGAGGCCGTCGATAGGTTCTGCGCCGTTCTGCCCGGCGCGGTCGCACGGGTGCGGGCGATGCTGGGCGCCGAGGGTCTGTAGGTTTCCCATGGTGGACGCAGATGAGCTCGGTTCCGAGGTGGACGCCAGAGGGCTGCAGTGTCCCCTGCCGATCATCCGGCTGGCCGCCGCGGCACGCCTGGCCGTACCGGGCAGCGTGGTGACCGTGCTCAGTACCGATCCGGCCGCCGAGCCCGACATCGCGGCCTGGTGCCGCATGCGGAACGCGGAACTGGTGGCCCAGGAATGGACGGCCGACGACACCGGCGACTTCCTGCGCAGCCGGGTGCGAGTGGGTTAGAGCCGGTCGAACGCGGCGGGCCGGGGAAGGCGCAGGGCCTGCTCGAGGCGTTCCCGGTAGTCGTGCCGCGGGATCTCCACGACCCCGAGGCCGGCCAGGTGATCGGTGCGCCACTGCACGTCCAGCAGACGGCGCTCGTCACCGTCCTCGAAGAGCATCCCGACCAGGGCGACCAGGGCGACCTTGGACGCGTCCGTCTCCCGGTGGAACATCGACTCCCCGGCGAACAGTCCCCCGCTGGCGACCCCGTACAGGCCACCGGCCAGCCGGCCGTCGCGCCAGCACTCCACCGAGTGCGCCCAGCCCAGGTCGTGCAGGCGGCGGTAGGCCTCGGCGATGCGCGGCGTGATCCAGCGACCGGGCCGGCGCACGTCGGCGCACCCGGCCACCACCTCGTCGAAGGCCGTGTCCACCCGGATCTCGAAGGTCTTCACCGCCTTGCGCAGCGACCGGCTGACCTTCAGCCCGGCCAGCGGCAGCACACCCCGCGGGTCGGGCGACCACCAGCCCAGTGGACCCCGGCCGTGCCGGCCCAGGCCCATCGGGAACACCGCGGAGCGGTACCCGGCCAGCAGAGTCCCCGGCTCCAGGTCGGCGCCGACACCGATCAGGTCTTCCCCGGGCACCGCCACCGACAGGTCGAAGGCGTATCTGCTCGGCACCGGTTCCACGGGCTGCGCGGTCATCTCAGCAGGACTCCCGAGGCTCCCGAAGAACGGTTCGTCACGTCGCGGCTGGTTCAGCCCGTGTTCCTCCTCGTCGGCCCGGTGATGTGTCACGGGTGCGCCACCACCCCCCTACGGCCGGAACGTGGTGAGGTGCGGCTCCAATTCTGCCGCCGCGTCGGCGCCGTAGACAGAGGCGAAGCGCTCGACGAACGACGTGCGGGCCAGGTTGTACTCCTGGGGCCCGACCGTCTCCAGCACCAGGGTGGCCAGGGTGGCTCCGACCTGGGCGCTACGTTCGGGGGTGAGCTCCCAGGCGATGCCGGCCAGGAAACCGGCGCGGAACGCGTCGCCGATGCCCGTCGGGTCGGCCAGCCGGGTGGCCGGAACGATCGGTACGTGCACCGTCTCGGCGCCCTTGACCTCGATGAACACACCCTTCTCACCGTGTGTGGTGACGCGCATGCCCACCCGGTCGAGGATCTCGGAAGGAGTCCAGCCGGTCTTGGACTCGATCAGCCCGGCCTCGTAGTCGTTGCTGAAGAGGTAGGTGGCGCCCTCGACGTACTGCCGGATCAGGGGGCCGTCGGCCCAGGCGAGCTGCTGCGAGGGGTCCGCGGCGAACGGGATGCCCCGGCTGCGGCACTCCTCGGTGTGGCGCAGCATCGCCTCGGGGTCGTTCGGGCTGATCACGACCAGGTCGATGGGGAGGTCGGCACCGAGCGGGCCGAGCTCGATCTGGTTGGCCTCAGACATCGCCCCCGGGTAGAAGGAGGCGATCTGGGCCTGCTCGGAGTCGGTCGTGCAGACGAACCGCGCGGTGTGCTGCGTTTCCGAGATCCGCACCCCCGAGCAGTCCACATGGTGGCGCTCGAGCCACGAGCGGTAGTCGGCGAAGTCTTCACCGGCCGATCCGACCAGCAGCGGGCGCAGCCCGAGGTTGCCGAGGCCGAAGGCGATGTTGCAGCCCACGCCACCACGCCGGATCTGCAGATCACCGACGAGGAAGGAGAGGGACACCTTCTCCAGCTGCTCTTTCAGCAGGCTGTCGGCGAACCGACCGTCGAAGGTCATCAGGTGGTCGGTCGCGATGGACCCGGTAACTGCGATACGCACAAGTGGGAACCTTACTCGTGCAGATGCCCCGGAATCCCGGCTCGGGCCCACGGTGCGCCGCGCAAAAATGAAACCGGCCGCGCCCCAGGACGGGACACGGCCGGTTTCGTCGAACGATCAGTGGAAGCTGTCACCACATGCGCAGCTACCCGCAGCGTTCGGGTTGTCGATGGTGAAGCCCTGCTTCTCGATCGTGTCGGCGAAGTCGATGCTGGCACCCTCGAGGTAAGGGGCGCTCATCCGGTCGACAACGACACTGACACCGTCGAAGTCACGCACCAGGTCACCGTCGAGCGAACGCTCGTCGAAGTAGAGCTGATACACCAGACCGGAACAACCACCGGGCTGGACGGCGATGCGCAGGCGCAGGTCGTCGCGACCCTCCTGCTCCAGCAGGCTCTTCACCTTGCCGGCGGCGACATCGGTCAGCAGCACCCCGTGGGTCTTGGTCTCCGCGGAGGTCTGCTCGGTCTCGTTGACGGTCATAGGTAGATCTCCTGCTCGTCCGAACGGTCAGGTCGGCCAGTTCACTTGGGGTGTGCCCATGCCCGGCGGGCGTGAGCACCACGTCTGCACACCGATCAGCAGCGAGCTCTTCCGGGTAATTCCCGGTTCTCGCGGCGAATCTGCCGTCAGATTCACACTGAACGGCGGCGGCGTCACCATGTCCGTGCTATTCCAGCGTACGTCACCGGCGCGGCGACCAGGTGCGGGCCACCCGCTGGGCCCGGTCGGCCAGCCGCCCGGCCGGATCGGCGAGCGATGCCCGCACCTCGGCCGGGTTGCGGGCCACCGGATAGGCCGATTCGACCCCGGCCGTGAGCAGCTCGCGGCGGCCGACCTGGATCTGCCCGGCGACCGCGACCGTGGGCACCGCCTGCTCCTGCGCGAGCCGCGCGACGGCGGTGATCACCGTGCCCCGCAGCGACTCCCAGTCCAGGTTGCCCTCACCGGTGACGACCACCCCGGCTCCCTCGAGCCGGCCGGACAGGCCCACGGCGTCCGCCACCAGGACCGCCCCGATCTCCCGGGTGGCGCCGAGCAGGAACAGCCCGAACCCCAGACCACCACCCGCGCCCGCACCGGCCAGGGCGACGAGCTTCTGGGGCTGGGCGGTGGCGTCGACGGCGGCCCGGGCGAAGTCGGCGAGCGCCAGGTCGAGCTCCTGGGCCTGCTCCGGGGTGGCCCCCTTGGCGACCGCGTGCAGGGCGCTGACGCCCTTGAAGCCGAGCAGCACCACGTCGGAGTCGGTGGCCGCGACGAACTCGATACCGGCCAGGCGCTCGCGCAGGGGGTTGAGCACCTCCAGGTCCGGCGGGGTGATGCCGCGCAGCGCGGTGACGCCGCCGGCCAGCCGTTCGGCGAGCGCCCGGGCGCCGGGCAGGCCGAAGGCTCCGGCCAGGCCCGCGAGCATGCCCGCGCCGCCGTCGTTGGTGGCCACTCCCCCGACGCCGACGACGATCCGGGAGGCGCCGGCCTCGACCGCGGCGGCGATCAGGGTGCCCAGGCCGGTACTGGAGGCGGTGCCGGGGTCGCGCCTGTCGGACGGCACCAGGTCGAGCCCGCAGGCCTGGGCGGACTCGAGATATGCGGTGACCTGCCCGGTTTTCTCCGTTGTGACGAAAAGCACGGCGAGAGCGGGGAAACCGGCCGGACCGGTGACCTCGAGCGGGATCAGGCGGCCGTCGAGCCCGGCCGACAGGGCGTCGACGAAGCCCTGCCCGCCGTCGGACAAAGGACAAAGGTCCAGGTCATCGTCGGGTGCATGGCGCCGCCAGCCGACGGCGAGCGCCTCCGCCGCAGCCGGGGAGGTCAGGGTGCCGGAGAAGCTGTCCGGAGCGATTACCACACGCACGCGAAAATCATGTCATGGGATGATGACCGAATGACTACGAGGACCGATGGACCGGTCGCGACGCTCGCACCGGCGTCCCTGGATCAGGGCACTCCCTCGTTCGCCGAACCGGCTTCCACCCCCGCTGCTCTGCTTCTCCTGGGTCGTGCGCAAGACCTGGGCAGCGAGCGTGGCGTGGAGTGCCCCGGCGACCTGCCTGCCGCCTCCGACCCCGACCTGGTCGCCCGGGCCCGGGCCGCGCGCCAGGCCCTGGGCAGCAACGCCTTCGTACTCGGCCACCACTACCAGCGCGACGAGGTGATCGACTTCGCCGACGTCACCGGTGACTCGTTCAAGCTCGCCCGCGACGCCGCGAACCGGCCGGACGCCGAGTTCATCGTGTTCTGCGGTGTGCACTTCATGGCCGAGAGCGCAGACATCCTGACCGCCTCGCACCAGCAGGTCGTGCTGCCCGACCTGGCCGCGGGCTGCTCGATGGCCGACATGGCCGCCATCGCCCAGGTCGAGGAGTGCTGGGACACCCTGGTCGAGGCCGGCATCGCCGAGGACGTCATCCCGGTGACCTACATGAACTCCTCGGCCGCGATCAAGGCCTTCACCGGTCGTCACGGCGGCACGGTGTGCACGTCGTCGAACTCGCAGGTCGCGCTGACCTGGGCGTTCGGCCGCCGCCCGGAGGGCCGGGGCAAGGTCCTGTTCCTGCCCGACCAGCACCTGGGCCGCAACACGGCGGTCTCGCAGATGGGCTTCTCCCTGGACGACTGCGTGGTCTACGACCCGCACAAGCCGATGGGCGGCCTGACTCCCCAGCAGCTGAAGAACGCCCGGATGATCTTGTGGCGCGGGCACTGCTCGGTGCACGGCCGGTTCACTGCGGACAACGTCACCGCGGTGCGTGAGCGGGTGCCGGGCGTCAACGTGCTGGTGCACCCGGAGTGCCGGCACGATGTGGTCACGGCGGCCGACCAGGTCGGGTCGACGGAGTACATCATCCGCACGATCGAGGCGGCTCCCGCCGGCAGCTCGTGGGCCATCGGCACCGAACTGAACCTGGTGCGGCGCCTGGCCCGCACCCACCCCGAGCTGGAGATCACCTACCTCGACCGCACGGTGTGCTTCTGCTCGACGATGAACCGCATCGACCTGCCGCACCTGGTGTGGACCCTGGAGTCACTCGCGGCCGGGCGCAGCGTCAACCGCATCGTGGTCGACCCCGACGTCGCCCACTGGGCCCGTGTGGGTCTCGACCAGATGCTGGCCCTGCCGGGTATCTGAGACCGGCGTGCCGGCCGGGAAGGTCGGCATGATCACGGACGAACTCCTTCGCTCGCGATCATGCTGACCTTCCCCGCTGCCTACTTCTCCGCGAGCGCCGCGAGCAGCAGGGCCTCGGCCAGGCAGGCCCGCTCGAACTCGGCCAGGTGCAGCGACTCGTTGGCGCCGTGGGCCCGGGAGTCCGGGTCTTCCACCCCGGTCAGCAGCACCGTCGACTTCGGGTAGAGCTCCTTCAGATCGGCGATGAACGGGATCGAGCCGCCGATACCGATGCCGACCGGCGCCGTGCCCCAGGCCTTCTCCAGGGCCCAGCGAGCGGCGTCGTAGACCGGCCCCTCCAGGTCGGCCCGGAACGAGTGCCCCTGTTCCCCCTCGCTCACCTCGACCTGTGCGCCGAACGGGGCGTTGGCCTCGGCGTGCGCCCGGATCGCCGCCATCGCCGCGGCCGGCTCCTGCCCGGGGGCGATACGCACCGAGAACTTGACCGTTACGGCCGGGTTCAGCGTGTTCGACGCCTGTGCCACGGTCGGCGCGTCGATGCCGATGATGGTCATCGCCGGGCGGGTCCAGATCCGCGACGTCAGCGTGCCGGTGCCGATCAGCTCGACACCATCGAGAACTCCCGAGTCCGAGCGGAAGTCCGCCTCGGGGTAGTCCAGGGGCTCGCTCTCGCCCGACACCAGGCCCGCGACCGCGAGGGTGCCGTCCGCCGTCCAGAACGAGTCGAGCAGGCGCACGGTCGCCATCATGGCGTCGGGAACCGGGCCACCGTAGAGACCGGAGTGCACGGCGTGCTTGAGGGTGCGCACCGTGATCGTGCCGTCGACCAGGCCTCGCAGCGTGGTGGTCAGGCCGGGGACGCCGACCTTCCAGTTCGCCGAGTCGGCCACGACGATCACGTCGGCCTCGAGGCGCTCGCGGTACTCGTTGAGGAAGGCGGTGAAGGTCGGCGAGCCGATCTCCTCCTCGCCCTCGGAGAAGACGACCAGCCCGACGCCGAGCTCGTCGCCCAGCACGCGTAGGGCGGCGACGTGGGCCATGATCCCGGCCTTGTCGTCTGCGGCACCCCGGCCGTAGAGTCGGCCGTTGCGCTCGGTGGGTTCGAACGCCGGTGTCTCCCAGGCTTCTTCGTCACCGGGGGGCTGAACGTCGTGATGCGCGTACAGCATCACGGTGGGGGCACCCTCGGGACCGGGACGGCGGCCGACGACGGCCGGACGGCCACCTTCGGCGCGGAGGATCTCGACGTCGTCAATACCGGCACCCCGCAGTAGTTCAGCGACGGCGGCGGCGCTGTCCTCCAACGTGGACTGGTCGAACGCATCGGCAGACACGCTCCGGATCCGGACAAGTCGCTCCAGATCGGCCCGTACCGCGGGCATCAGCCCGGCCAGGCGCAGACGGAGGGACTCGACATCAGGGGAATACGGCTCGTGGCTCATCCCCCGAAACTATCCAGCAGCGACGGTGCGGCGCGAAACACCGTCGCTGCGTTGTGCGTGTGACCCACGTCCGGTCAGGACGTGAACCGGTGATGTGTCTTCATCCGGAAGCAGGTGGCAACCGGGATGACCCCGTTGAGCTACTGCTGAAACCACTGCCCGGACCAGGTCGGCCCGGGTGCCCTACTCAGCCCTGAAGCTGTGTTCAGCCCGGCTGTTCGGCCAGGTCACGCTCGCGGTGGCCGGCCGGCTGACAGAGCCGGTCGAGCATGCCCACGAGATCTTCGGTGAAGGCGGCCGCCGCGAGCGAGTCGGCCTGGTTGGTGACCTCCCGGGCCCCGGCCGCGATGACCGAGCCGATGACCAGCAGATGAGCCTGGTTCAGCGGTCGGCCGTCGGCCGACCTCAGGCCGGCTCCGCCGCGCTGCGCCCAGCCGGTGAAGCCGTTGCGCAGCACCTCGTCGAACCCGGGCGGACCATCGCCGGTGAGGAACAACCGGGCCAGATCCCGCTCGGCCCAGGCTCCCTGGAGGAACGCCCGGGAACCGGCGGCCATCAGGGCGACCGGGTCCCACTCGCCCTCCGCCATGGCCTCACGCACCGCGCCGTCGGCACGGGCGTCCTGCCTGGTCTGGAAACCGTCGTAGAGCGCGGTGTACAGATCGGCTTTACCACCGAAGTGGTGGTACATGCTGCCCACACTGGACCCGGCCCGCGACACCACCTCGGCAACGCTCGCATCGCTGTACCCCACGTCGGCGAACACCTGCCGAGCGGCGTGCAGCAACGCTGAGCGGGTGTCCTGGGCACGCCGCTGAATGACCGGCATCTCGACCCCCCATTGGCTGTTGTTGCTCGAATACGGACAGTGCACGACGCCTTGGATTCCAACGAGCCCGGGCACCGAGAGGTTCGGCCCCGGGAGCTGTCCCACGAATGCCCGTCGGGTGAGTGGGACGTGCCTCCCGTTGTGCAACGTCGTGTCGTGCGTGACTCGTGACGCCCGCGGCGAACCGGCCCGGTGACGTCGCGGTCCCTCCACGCGTCGTTCCGTTGCCACCCCGTTGCTGCCGGCCCGCATTCCTCGACCGGCCATTCCCCGCGTACGGCACCGTGCACCATCGCTGCCGACCCGCCCGGCGGGCTGCGGAAGCACGATGACCGCGGATCAACATTCCCACGTCCGGGGGGCCCTTGTCCGCTTCTTCGCACAGCCGGTTCCGGTCCGGTTCCTCTCCGTTGCCGAACCGGTGCCCCACCCGTCCCGCACTCACCGCGGGATCCGCCGGCGGACCGACCCCAAGATCTGTCCGGAAGATCTGTCCCGGCATCCGTCGCACGATCCGTCACAGCATCCGGAACCGGTTCGAGACCTTCCCCGGCCCAGGGCCGGGCCCAGCACGTACTCAGGGCAGTTACCCTGATGGCGTGTTCGGACGTGACAAGACCGCCGCTCCTGAGGAGCCCCAGGCCGATCAGGTGGTCAAGGCGGGGGGCAAAGGCCGCCCCACCCCCAGCCGCCGTGAGTCGGAGGCGCGCAACCGGCGTCCCCTGATCGGTACGCCGCCGGCCCCGAAGGGGGCCACCCGGGCCGAGCGCAAGGCTGCCCGGCAGGCGCGCTCCGCCGCCTCCCGCGAGGAGCGCTTCAAGGCCCGCGAGGCGATGAACCGCGGCGACGAGCGCTACATGCCGGCTCGGGACAAGGGCCCGGCCCGCCGTTACGTGCGCGACTACATCGACGCCCGCCGCAACATCGGCGAGTACTTCCTGCCGATCGCGCTGTTCTCCCTGGTGCTCGGCATGGTGAACGTGATCGCACTGCGGACGTTCGGGATCGTGTTGCTCTACGGCTTCGTGCTGATCGTGGCCATCGACTCATACCTGCTGCGCCGACGCATCCAGAAGCTCGTCGACACCAAGTTCGAGGGTCGTACCGGTGTCGGAGCGCCCGGGGCCGGCACCTACGGCATGATGCGCGCTCTGCAGTTCCGCCGGGGCCGCATGCCCAAGCCGATGGTCGCGCGGGGCGAGTTCCCCTCCTGAACCAGCTCTGACCAGTGCCGACGCATGTCTGTCGGGGGAGCGCAATAGGCTCCCCCGCATGGAGTATCGGTATCTCGGCCGCAGTGGCCTGAAAATCAGTGAGCTGACGTACGGCAACTGGATCACCCACGCGTCCCAGGTGGGCAACGACGTGGCCACCCAGTGCGTGCGGGCCGCGCTCGACGTCGGCATCACCTCGTTCGACACCGCGGACACGTACGCGAACACCGCCGCCGAGGTCGTCCTCGGCGACGCCCTGGCCTCCGAGCGCCGCGAGAGCCTGGAGATCTTCACCAAGGTCTACTGGCCGACCGGGCCGAAGGGCGCCAACGACGGTGGGCTCTCGCGCAAGCACATCATGGAGTCGATCAACGGCTCCCTGCGCCGGCTGAAGACCGACTACGTCGATCTGTACCAGGCACACCGCTTCGACGCCGAGACCCCGCTCGAAGAGACCATGCTGGCGTTCGCCGACGTGGTGCGGTCGGGCAAGGCGCTCTACATCGGTGTCAGCGAGTGGACCGCCGACCAGATCCGCGCGGGCCGCGTGCTCGCCGACGACCTGGGCATCCACCTGATCTCGAACCAGCCGGAGTACTCGATGCTCTGGCGGGTCATCGAGGACGAGGTGGTGCCCACCAGTCGTGACCTGGGCGTTTCGCAGATCGTCTTCTCACCGCTGGCCCAGGGCATCCTGACCGGCAAGTACCTCCCCGGCCAGGCCCCGCCCGCCGGGTCCCGCGCGACCGACACCAACGGTGGCGCCGACTTCATCTCCCGCTGGATGAAAGACGACGTGCTGCAGCGGGTTCAGGGCCTGGCCCCGATCGCCGCGGAGGCCGGCCTGTCGCTGGCGCAGCTCGGTGTGGCGTGGGTGCTGCAGAACCAGAACGTCGCCTCCGCCATCATCGGTGCCTCGCGGCCCGAGCAGGTGAAGGAGAACGTCAGCGCGGTCGGGGTGAAGCTCGACGCAGACCAGCTCTCCCGCATCGACGAGGTGCTCGGCGACATCGTCAATCGCGACGCCACCTGGACCAGCCGGCGCGCACCGAAGGGCCGGCCGCCGGTGCAGCCGCGCGTCTGAGAGTTCTCACCGGAGCCGGCCCGCGAACGGCCGGCTCCGGTGGCACTCAGGCCAGAGGGCGCAGGCTCATCGGGCCGTAGATCTTGTCATCGGCATTGAACAGGTTCACCTGCTCCACACCGGCGGCGAGCAGGTCGTGCCAGCTCTCGCCGACCCAGCTCTCCGCGTCGGCCTGATTCGGGAATCCGGTGCGGGGAAGTTCCGGGCCCGTCATGACCGAGCCGTCCGCTGCCTCGTACTGCCAGGTCCATGAATTCACGTGCCTACGGTACGTGTGAATCACTCCCCGGAGCCATCAGGTTCCGCACCTGTTCCTCCCGGTTTCCGGCGACCGCCGGTCCGGACCGTTCGGCGAAAGAGGCGACACATGCGGCTCACACTCACCGGAACCGGCCCGGCCGAGGGTTTCCCGGTGCCGGACTGCCCCTGCGCCGTGTGCGCGCGGGCCCGGCGCGACGGCGTCACGGCCGAACCGGCCCGCCTCGTCTCCTCCAGCGGGTGGGAGATATCGGTGGACGGTGTGGTCACGGTGACCGGTGCGCATCCCGCCGGCGGGATGATCGACACGGGTCTGGAAGAAGAAGACTTCCCGGCCGCAGTCCCCGCCGTGAACAGTCCGGACAGCCCGACCGGCTCCGGTCCGCAGCCGGTCGCCTCTCCCCGTCACCCCGTTCCCCGTCACCCGGTCAGCACCCTGCACGAACTCGAGCCCGGACGGGTCCTGACCCTCGACGGCGCCACACCCGGCACCCGCTTCGAGGCCCTGGGCGAGGGCGTCGTCCTGATCCGGGCGGCGGACCTGACCGTGGTCTGGGCGCCCCAGGCCGGCGCGATCGGCGACCTCACCATCGACGCGCTCGCAGCCCTGTCGACGGGTTCCCCGCCGACCCCTCCGCCGGCCGATGACCTACCTGCTGACCCGCGGCCGACGGGCCCGCTCTCATCCGACCCCCTGTCAGCAGCCGACCTTCTGCCAGCAGCCGACCTTCTGTCCGCCGACCCTCAGGCAACAGGGTCTCTGCCGACCGGCCCCCGGTCGGTGAACCGGCCACCGGACGCCCTGATCCTGGGTCCCGAACCGGAGTCCTCCGCCCCGTCCGGGGAGATGCCGTCGCTGGGCTGTGCCCGCACGATCGCCCGGTTGCGGGCCCGGGGCGTGATCGGCGAGCACACCCGCTGCCTGCTCGTCGGGTTCGGTCACCGGGAGACCCATCCGGCCCGGCTACAGGCCTGCCTTCCCGCCTGGGGGGCCGAACTGGCCGTCGCCGGAACCGCTCCCGGCCTCCCCCATCCGCAGAGCTCCCCGCTCCCGCGCCTCGGGCGCGTTCTGGTGCTCGGCGGGTCGGGGTCGGGCAAGTCCGCGTTCGCCGAGCAGCTCCTGTCCGCCGCCCCCGAGGTGGTCTACCTGGCCACCGGGCCGAAGCCCGTGAGATCCGGGGAGGAGACCCCCTCCACCGGCGACGGCTCGTCCCCCACCGAGCATCCCGAGGACGACGAGTGGGCCTCCCGGGTGCGCCGGCACCAGGAACGCCGCCCGGACTGGTGGAGCACGCTGGAGACCATCGACGTCGCCGGACCGCTGACCGGCGACGGCCGGGCGATCCTGCTGGACTCGGTGGGCACCTGGCTCAGCGGCGTCCTCGACCGCTGCGGCGCGTGGGACGACCGGCCGGGCTGGAAGGAACAGCTCGACGCCGAGACCGAGACCCTGCTCCGGGCCTGGCGCGAGCGGTCGGGGCCGCTGGTGGCCGTGTCCGACGAGGTGGGCTGGTCGATCGTGCCGTCGACGGAGTCGGGCCGGCTGTTCCGTGACCAGTTGGGGCGGCTCAACGGCAAGCTGGCCGAGGCCAGTGAAGACGTCCACGTCATCGTCGCCGGACGGTTGTTGCGAGCGGAGGCGTGACAGCCTTCCCTATCGGTGTGCCCCGTTCACCGGCCCCGTGCGGCAGCACGGCGCCGGGACCGTCATGATGGGCGCCGTGCAGGTGGATGAACTCAACCGGATCGCGGCCCTCGTCACCACGCCCGACGGATCGTCGGGCGGTATGCGGGCCCGCCCCCGCAACGGCGTGCCCTCGCCGGGCGGTGACCGGCTCGACGAACTGACCCGGTGGTGGGCCGAAGTGGTCGGCCGGCAGCTCCCCCAACGGGTCGAGCACTTCTGGCTGCCCCACACCGGCACCGCCGGGCCGGTGCGCTCGCAGGTCGTGCTGCACCGCTTCACCGCACCCCGCGAGGCACAAGATGCCATCGACTGGGGCCTGGCCACCGCCGACGACGCCGTGGACGACGGCACCGACCTGATCCTGCTCAGCATCCCCGCCCGTCCGGACGACACCGCCTGGCAGGTCGCGGCGGCGCAGGTGCTCGGGCTGGACGCGGTCGAGGCGATGGGCTGGCCCACCCCCGGCATGAGTGACCGCACCTGGATCGAGCGGGTCACCCGGATCCGTGACGGCCTGAAGGCCGTGCACGGCAACCGTAAAGACCCGCTGCGCCTGCTCCAGCTCCTGGAGCACCGGGAACTTCTGGCCGGCACCGGTCTGCTGCTGCAGGCCGCCGCCCGCCGCACCCCCGCGATCATCGACGGCCCGATCGCCACCACGTGCGCCCTGCTCGCCGCCCGCCTCGCCCCCGCCGCCCGCAGCTGGTGGCTGGCCGCCGACTCCGGCGGCGCCGTGCTGACCCGCAGGATGCTCGAGGAGCTGCGTCTCGTCGCCGTCACCGACCTCGGTCTGGACGACGGCGACGGCACCGGCGCCCGGCTCACCCTCCAGCTCCTCGAGACCGCGGTCCTGCGGGCGCAGGAGCGCAACGACGACATGGAGGACGACGCCCCCGCTTCCGACGTCGCCGAACCGGTCGCCGGGGCCGAGGAAGTGGGCGTGATCGAGGCCCTGCCCGCAGAAGCGACCCCGGTCACCGAAGAAGCCCTGGTCACCGGCAGAACGCAGGAGCCGGACGCCGCGGCGATCGACGGCGCGGACTTCGTGAGTGCCCTGCCCGACCCGGACTTCGACGGCGGGTCCGCCTTCGAGGCGATCCCCGGGCCGGACGAGCAGGACCCGCCGGGCACCGTGGCTCCGGGCACCGCGACGTCAGGCCTTGCGTCCTCCCCCGATCCGGCACGGGACGCCGCGCACTTCGACGCACCGGCCGATGGCGCCAGTCCTGTCTCCGGCGTCGAGCCGGACACCGAGGCCGGCACCCCGAATCCCCCCACGACCGCCACCACCCATTCCCCCAGCACCCCCGAAGCCCCCCGCGCAGTGAGCCACGAGACGTTGGCCGACGAGTCCGCTCTACCCCCAGGCCCGCATCCGGGCCAGGCATCCGGCGACGACCGCCCCACCGGTACCGGCGAGCGGCGCTGAGTGCCCACGTCGCGCGCTGAGACGGACTCTCCCGGGGGAGTCCTGGTCGATGCCCTCAGGCTCGCGTTCGGGACCCTGACGGCCTTCCCGGTCCCCCCACCGACCACCGTCGCCCCACCCGTACCGGGCCGGGCCATGGCGTTCGCCCCGCTCGCCGGGATCGTCCCGGGGCTGGCCGGCTGGCTGGTGGCGTTCGCCGCGATCCGGCTGGGCATCACCTCGCTGGTGGTGGCCGTGCTGGTGGTGGGAGTCTTCGCACTGAGCACGCGGGCGCTGCACCTGGACGGGCTGGCCGACACCGCCGACGGGTTCACCGCCAGCTACGACCGGGACAAGGCGCTGACCGTGATGCGACGGGGCGACAGCGGACCGGCCGGCGTGGTGATGGTCGTCATCGTGCTGATGCTGCAGGTCACCGCCCTGAACCAGGTCCTGGTGACCGCGAGCCTCACGGTGCCGGACAGCTGGCGCGGCGAGCTGGCGGCCACGTTCGCCGTGGTGACCGTGGCGATGACGGCCCGCGTCGCGATCCCGGTGATCTGCCGATCGGGTGTTCCCCCGGCCCGCCCGGAGGGTCTGGGAGCCATGGTCGCCGGGTCCGTGCCGAACCCGCTGCTGGTGGCCTGCCTGATCGTGACCGCCCTGGTCGCCGCCCTGTCCGGGTGGGCCGCCGGGCTGATCTGGTGGACCGGGCCGGTGGCCGTGGTGGCGACCGTCGTCGCAGCTCAGGTACTGGTGCGGCGATCGACGAGGCGTCTGGGCGGCATCACCGGCGACATCATCGGCGCGGGGGTCGAGATCGGCACGGCGGTGGCTGCGCTGGCCCTGATCGTGTCCACCCACGCGAGCTGAGACGCGTCCTCCATTCTGTGGAGTGATCGCCCCCACGCACGGCGGGCGCCCGGGCGACACCAGGTTCTGCGGTGCGACCGGGGACAGGCCTAGGATTCTCGACGGAAAGCCCGTTGACGTCGAAGGATTCTCGTTGCCCACGCTCAGTGTCACCGCCAAGGAAGCTGTCAGTCAGTCCGCCGATGCCCTCGTCATCGGGGTCGGCACCAACAAGGCCGGTGCAGTGCTCGCCGGGGCGCCGGCCTTCCCCGCACCGGTGCGCACAGCTCTGACCCAGGCGGTCAAGGCCGTGGGCGCCACCGGCGCCAAGGGCACGCTGCACCGCATCCCGCCCGTGGCCGGGGTGTCCGCCAAGTCGGTGGTCCTCGTCGGCCTCGGCGCACCCGCCGAGATCGACCACGAGACCCTGCGCCGCGCCGCCGGTGCCGCCACCCGCGAGCTCGCGGGCCTGGCCAAGGTCGTGTTCGGCCTGCCCACCACCACCGGTGAAGACGTCACGGCGGTCGCCGAGGGCGCCCTGTTCGGCGCCTACACGTACAACCGTTACCGCACCGGCGACTCGGTCAAGACGCCGGTCGGCACGATCGTCGTGTCCGCCCCGGCCGCCGCGAACACCGCCGCCCGGGCCGGTATCCGCCGCGCCAAGGTCCTCGCCGACGCCGTCCACGGCACCCGCGACCTGATCAACGCGGCGCCGATCGACCTGTTCCCGGCCCAGTTCGCCGACGATGCCCAGCGCGTGGTCAAGGACCTGCCGGTCACCGTCACCGTGCTCGATGAGAAGAAGCTGCTCAAGGGCGGTTACGGCGGCCTGATCGGGGTCGGCCAGGGCTCGTCGCGCCCGCCGCGCCTGGTGAAGCTCGAGTACAAGCCGACCGGGGCCACCACCCACGTCGCGCTCGTCGGCAAGGGCATCACGTTCGACTCCGGCGGCATCTCGATCAAGCCCGCCGCGAGCATGGACGACATGAAGAGCGACATGTCGGGTGCGGCCGCGGTGCTGCACGCGGTCGCCGCGATCGCCGAGCTCCGCCTGCCCGTGCACGTCACCGGCTGGCTCGCGCTCGCCGAGAACATGCCCTCCGGCACCGCCCAGCGTCCCTCCGACGTGATCACGATCCGCGGTGGCCGCACGGTGGAGGTGCTCAACACCGACGCCGAGGGCCGGCTCGTGCTCGCCGACGCGATCGTCGCCGCCGGCGAGACGAACCCCGACGTGATCGTCGACATCGCCACCCTCACCGGTGCGCAGCTCGTGGCGCTCGGCAGCCGCACGTCCGCGATCATGTCCAACGACGACGACCTGCGGAATCTGGTGCACACCGTGTCCGGAGAGGCCGGTGAGGCCTTCTGGCCGATGCCGTTGCCGCAGGAACTGCGCCCCAGCATGGACTCCCGGGTCGCCGACATCGCGAACATCGGCGAGCGGTTCGGCGGCATGATGGTCGCCGGGCTGTTCCTGAAGGAGTTCGTGCCGTCCACGGACGACGGCGCGCAGACCCCGTGGGCTCACCTGGACATCGCCGGCCCGGCGTACAACACGGGTTCCGCCTACGGCTACACGCCGGCCGGTGGCACCGGGCACGGCGTGCGCACGATGGTGGCGCTGTGCGAGTCGCTGGCGACCACGCCGCTGCACTGAGTCCTGCCGCCGTCCGATCATGACTGCAGGCCCGGCCGTTCTCGGCCGGGCCTGCAGTCTTACCTGAGGACGATCGGGTGGCCTATTGCGGCCAGGGCGGCAGTTCGGTGTCTTCCACCGGCTGCGGCTCGCCCCGCTTGGCGCGGGCGTTCCAGTCCCGCATGCGCTGCGGGTAACCCACCTGCTGAATGTCGTAGACCGGGATCATCAGACGCTCCGACAGCTCGCGCAGCACCCCGGGGTGCAGCACCCGGCGCCTCGTCCACTCCCCCGTCGACGCGATGAGCAGCACCGTCGGCGGGTTCATCGTGGTGGCGGGCTCGACGAACGCCTCCACCCCACGCCGGCTCCGGATGAACTCCTCGAGGTGCTCACGCACCCGGTTCACCTCGGCCCGCTGCTCGGCGCGGCTCTCCACCGGGGCCGCCTTACGTCGTGAAAACCAGCCCATGCGCCACCTCCCTCACCGGGCGCGAGTTTCTCACGCGACTCCTCATCTTTTCTCCCACCGTCAACGATGCGCCCCGCGGCGCCGTTCCCGATCGCCGGCCCACCGAACCGCTCAGCCACCTTCCGGCTGCCGCGTGATCATGGCGTGAATCCGGCGACCGACCCGTTCGGTACCGGGGTATTTGTGTCCCACGACTCATTGACGTGACGAATGACGCGGCCCGGGCACGGCGGATCCGACGTGACCACCCATCCCGGTGATGACAGGATGGCGGCAGGCTCACCGGCAACCAGGGCGCCGGTGGCGTTGAAACGCGAGGGAGCACCCAGGTGTCCGAATCCGGCCCCGGCCAGGTCCACGACGTTGTGATCCTCGGAGGCGGCAGCGGCGGTTATGCCGCGGCACTACGGGCTTCCCAGCTGGGCCTCGACGTCGTGCTGATCGAGAAGGACAAGGTCGGCGGCACCTGCCTGCACCGCGGGTGCATCCCGACCAAGGCTCTGCTGCACGCGGCCGAGGTCGCCGACTCGGCCCGCGAGAGCGAGCGCTTCGGGGTCAAGGCGAACTTCGAGGCGATCGACATGCCCGGCGTGAACAAGTACAAGGACGGCGTCATCGGCCGCTTGTACAAGGGTCTGCAGGGTCTGGTCTCCGCCGCGAAGGTGACCTACGTGGAGGGCGAGGGCCGGCTGGTCGCGCCCGGCACGGTCGAGGTCGCGGGCACCCGCTACCAGGGCCGCAACGTCGTCCTGGCGACCGGTTCGTACTCCCGTTCGCTGCCCGGCCTGGACATCGGCGGCCGGATCGTCACCAGTGACCAGGCCCTGAACCTCGACTCCGTCCCGCAGAGCGTCATCGTGCTCGGCGGCGGCGTCATCGGGGTCGAGTTCGCCAGTGTGTGGCGATCGTTCGGCGCCGAGGTGACGATCGTCGAGGCGCTGCCGAGGCTCGTGCCCGCGGAAGACCCGGCCGCGTCGAAGGCCCTCGAGCGGGCCTTCCGCAAGCGTGGCATAGCGTTCAGGACAGGGATCCGGTTCTCCGGGGCCCAGCAGGACGACGAGGGAGTCACCGTCTCGCTGGAGTCCGGTGACACCCTGCGGGCGGATCTGTTGCTGGTCGCGGTCGGGCGGGGCCCGAACGCGGACGGTTTCGGTTACCAGGAGGCGGGGGTGAACATGGACCGGGGCTTCGTGCTCACCGACGAGCGACTACGCACGAACGTGGAGGGAATCTTCGCGGTCGGCGACATCGTCCCGGGGCTCCAGCTCGCCCATCGCGGTTTCGCCCAGGGCATCTTCGTCGCCGAGGAGATCGCCGGGCTGGGCCCGGCCCCCCTGGTCGAGTCGGGCATCCCCCGGGTCACGTACTGCGACCCGGAGGTCGCTTCGGTCGGACTGACCGAGGCACAGGCGCGCGAGCGTCACGGCGACGACCACGTGCAGACCTACGAGTACAACCTGGCGGGCAACGGCAAGAGCCAGATCCTGGCCACCGCCGGCTTCGTCAAGCTGGTCCGCCAGAAGGACGGCCCGGTACTGGGTGTACACATGGTCGGCGCACGGGTCGGGGAACTCATCGGAGAGAGCCAGCTGATCGTCAACTGGGAGGCTTTCCCGGAAGAGGTCGCCCAGCTGGTGCACGCCCACCCCACCCAGAACGAGGCTCTGGGCGAGGCGCACCTCGCACTCGCCGGGAAGCCGCTCCACGCTCACGCCTGACAGCACGACCTGAAAACAAAGGCGCACCACCAGATGTACCCGCTCTCCCAGTACCCCGAGCGGTTGACCACAACACTTCAACGGCGCCACTGACGCCGACGAAACACGAAGGAGAGCGGAGAACAGATGTCGGACTCCGTGCAGATGCCCGCGCTGGGTGAAAGCGTCACCGAAGGCACCGTGACCCGGTGGCTGAAGCAGGTGGGTGAGCGGGTCGAGGTCGACGAGCCCCTGCTGGAGGTCTCGACCGACAAGGTCGACACCGAGATCCCCTCGCCGTTCGCGGGTGTGATCGAGCAGATCCTGGTCTCGGAAGACGAGACCGTGGAGATCGGCGCTCAGCTCGCCGTCATCGGTGACGGCTCCGCCTCGGCCTCCGAGCCGGCCCAGGAAACCCCTGCCGCCGCCCCGGCCCAGCCTCAGGCCGCACCCCAGCAGCAGGCCGCACCCCAGGCCCCGGCCGCTCCGGAGGCTCCTGCCTCTGGCGGCGACGAGGGCACCACCGTCTCGATGCCCGCGCTGGGCGAGAGCGTCACCGAGGGCACCGTCACCCGGTGGCTGAAGCAGGTCGGCGAGTCGGTCGAGGTCGACGAGCCGCTGCTCGAGGTCTCGACCGACAAGGTCGACACCGAGATCCCCTCGCCCGTCGGCGGCACCGTGCAGAAGATCTTGGTGAACGAGGACGAGACGGTCGAGGTCGGTGCTGCTCTGGCGGTCATCGGCTCCGGCGCCCCGGCTGCACCCGCTGCCCCGGCCCAGCCCGCTGCCGCTCCGGCACCGGCGCCCACCCCGGCTCCGGCTCCGGCCGCTGCTCCGGCTCCGGCCGCTGCTCCAGCGCCCGCGCCGGCTCCCGCCCCGGCCGCTGCTCCCGCCCCGGCCGCTGCTCCCGCCCCGGCCGCTGCTCCGGCCGCGTCCAACGGCGCGTCGCAGGACGGCCCGGGTTACGTCACCCCGCTGGTGCGCCGCATGGCCGCCGAGCAGGGTGTGGACCTCTCCGCCATCACCGGTACCGGTGTCGGCGGGCGGATCCGCAAGCAGGACGTGATCGACGCCGCGAAGGCCAAGGAGACCAGCCGGCCGGCTGCCCCCGAGGCGGCCCCGGCCCCCGCGGCGGTTGCTTCCCAGGCCGCGCCGGCCAAGCCGAAGCCGATCCAGGTCTCGGAACTGCGGGGCACCACCGAGAAGATGTCGCGTCTTCGCAAGGTGCTCGCCAAGCGCATGGTCGAGTCGCTGCAGACCTCCGCCCAGCTGACCAGCGTGGTCGAGGTCGACGTCACCCGGATCGCGCGCCTGCGTGACCGGGCCAAGGGCCCGTTCCTGGCCCGCGAGGGTGTGAAGCTCTCGTTCATGCCGTTCTTCGCCCTGGCCGCGATCGAGGCGCTGAAGCAGCACCCGAAGCTCAACGCCAGCATCGACGGCGAGAACGTGGTCTACCACGCTCAGGAGAACCTGGCGATCGCCGTGGACGCCGAGCGGGGCCTGACCGCGCCGGTCATCCAGAACGCCGGTGACCTCAACATCGCCGGGCTGGCCCGCAAGATCGTCGATGTCGCCGAGCGCACGCGCACCAACAAGCTCAGCATGGACGACCTGGCCGGCGGTACGTTCACGCTGACGAACACCGGCAGCCGCGGCGCCCTGTTCGACACACCGATCCTGTTCCCGCCGCAGACCGGCATCCTCGGCACCGGTGTCGTGGTCAAGCGCCCGGTCGTGGTGAAGGACTCCGACGGTGCGGAGAGCATCGGCATCCGCTCGATCGTCTACCTGGCGCTGTCGTACGACCACCGCCTGGTCGACGGCGCCGACGCCGCCCGGTTCCTCGGCACCATGAAGGCCCGGCTCGAGGAAGGCGCTTTCGAGGGCGACCTCGGCCTCTGAGAACGGCTCTGACCGACCGGCCGGTCCTTGTCCCCTGTCGGGGACGGGGACCGGCCGTTCGGCCTTTGTCTGCTCAGCAGGCAGGATCGTCAGCGGCACGGCAGGCTGGGCCACCTGGCCCTGCCCGGAAAGACATTCTCTGAGAACGAAAAGGACACACCCATGAAGGTCGCGGTCACCGGCTCGCACGGCCTGATCGGCTCAGCCCTCGTCGAGCGCCTGAGCGCGCGGGGGGACGAGGTGGTCAAGCTGGTGCGCGCAACTCCCTCCGGACCCGATGAGGTGCAGTGGGACCCGGCCGGTGGCAGCGTCGACCTGGACGGCCTGGCCGGCGTCGAGGGCGTGGTGCACCTGGCCGGTGCCGGCGTCGGCGACCACCGCTGGACGGCTGCGTACAAGCGCGAGATCCGGGACTCCCGGGCCCTGGGTACCCGCACCCTGGTCCGGGCACTGACCTCGCTCGAGACCCCGCCCCGGGTGCTCGTGAGTGGTTCGGCCATGGGCTATTACGGTGAACGCGGCGAGGAGATCCTCACCGAGCAGTCCGGGCCGGGCGCGGGCTTCCTGGTCAGCGTGGTCGAGGTGTGGGAGGCCGAGGCCGCCCCCGCCGCCGACGTCGGCATCCGGGTCGTGCACCCGCGATTCGGGCTGGTCATGGCCCCGAACGGCGGTGCTTTCAAGCAGTTGCTGCTGCTCGCGAAGCTCGGTCTGGCCGGGCCGATGGGCAACGGACGCCAATGGTGGAGCTGGGTCACCCTGCCCGACGCCCTCGCCGCCCTGGAACTCATGCTCGACGGCGACCTGACCGGCCCGGTGAACGTGGTCGGCCCCGAGCCCGCCCGCAACATCGACGTGATGAAGGCCGTCGCCGGGGCCCTGCACCGCCCCGCCCTGCTGCCTGCCCCCGCCTTCGCCCTCAAGGCCGTGCTCGGGGAGTTCGCCGGTGAAGTGCTGGCCAGCCAGCGGGTGGACCCGGGAAAGCTGCGCGCCGCCGGCTTCCGCTGGGAGCACGACACCCTCGCCAAGGCCGCGGCCTGGACCACCGGGCAGTAGGCGCCCGGCCTCACCCTCGCCCGTAACTCTCCCGACCACCACCCAGAACACCACCCAGAACACCGCGCAGGACATCCGGGCCGATGCCGCAACATCACTCACCGTTCCGGATGTCGTGCACCCGCCAGCGCCCCGCCCCTTCCTGCACCGGACCGACCGCGCGCAGCGTGAACACCAGGGGCGCGGCCTCGGCCGGGGGCACGCCGGCGGCGAAGCCACCGCTCACACGAACCTGTCGATGTGCCGTGGTGCTGACCACAGCGCGCACTTGTGCCGTGCTGCCCCGCACCTTCAGCACCTCCACCCGCCCGAACCGGTAGTCCAGAGCCTCCAACCGGTACCCATTGCGACGTAAGCGTTTCAACAGCCCTTGATCGGCCCGTTCAGCAGGCGAACCCGGATCGTCGGCCAGAGCGAGCTTCTGCTGCGAGACCATCTCGAACGCCTGGGCGCGGGCCCTGCCGATCCGGGTGAGCGCCTCGGTCAGTTCGACGTCGAGTTGTTCCCCCGGACGAATCTCTCCCGGCCCGTTTTCCCCCCGCTCGGCCACTCCTGACCCGGTTTCTCCAGACCCAGCCCTTCCCGGCCCTGCTTCCCCCAGCCCGGCCACTCCTGACCCGACTTCTCCCGACCCAGCCCCTCCTGGCCGCACTTCCCCCAGCCCGGCCTCTCCTGGCCCGGCCTCCCCCTCGGTGACCTGGACCGACCGAGCCGCGGCGACGTCTTCTGATCGGCTCCCGCTCGCCGCCACCGGACCGGCACCCGTCGTCCGCAGCATGTGCCGGCCCACCCCCGCCGTCACGGCGCCGAGCAGACCGATTGCCGCCAGGAGCGCCAGCAACCGGGTCACCGGGACTGTCCGCCGCACCGGAGAAACCTCTGGTGAAGGCTCTTTCACCGAAGGTCGGGCACTCTGACGCGGCGGCGGAACGCGGCGCGTCGTCAGCTCCCGCACCGGTGGAGCGCCCGCCCCACTCTTCAAGCGGATCGGTGAGGGACGAGCCGCCCGCCACGCCAGATCGGCCAACTCGGACAGACCGGGTCGCTGTTGCGGGTCCGCCGCCAGGCCGCGGGCCAGAACCCGGAACAGGTCGTCGGGTGGATCGGCCGAGTCGGCGGAGTCCACGGAGTCCACCGCGAGTGGATGGACCGGCGGATGGCCGGTCAGGGCGAACCAGCACGACGCCGCCAGCGCCCAGACATCCGCGGCGCGCAGGGCCGCCGCATCTACCGGACCGTCTCCGGCCAGCGTGTGCACCACCGCTGGATCTATGAAACCGGGTGTTCCCCATACGTCCTCGTGACGCTCACCGAGCATCCGAGCCACCCCGAGGTCGCCCAGCCGGGGACAGCCGTCAGCTGCCAGCAAAATGTTGCCCGGCGAGACGTCACCGTGGGTGAGCCCACTCTGGTGAAGGTGCTCCAGGGCGGAGACCATCGGGATGAGCACGGTGACGACCTCTTCCGGCGGCAGCGGGCCCCGGGCCGCCACCAGCGCGGCGAGACTGCCGCCGGCGGCAAGGTCGAGCACGAGCGCCAGGTGGTCGTCGGGAAGCACGACCACCCGCTGCATCCTCACGATGTGCGGGTGCTCGATCCGCGAGAGCAGGGAGGTCTCGTACTCCGGGCCGGAAAACGACTGCTCGGAGCCAAATTCGACCGGATCCCGGCGGCGCCCGATCTTCAGCGCCACCTCGTCGCCCAGGACCAGGTCTTCGGCCCGCCAGACCTCGCCGTGCGCACCGAAACCCAGCAGCGCGGACAGGCGGAAGCCGGGCACCTCGGGCGGTTCGGCGAAGGGCGTGAGATCCATGCCGCCACTGTGCCCCGAAGTACCGACGGCCCGTTTTGGATATCCACAGGGCGCCGGTTATCCACAGGACCGAGAGGCCGCCCTTGCCGGAGCCGCCGAACCTGACATGCTTCGAGGCGGAAACGCACCGCTGACCACGAGCACCGGAGGCCGCCGTGTCCGAGCAGAGCCCACCGCAGACCGTACCTCCGCGCGAACTACCCACGGCCGCCGACGTCGTCGTGGTGGGCGCCGGTCTCGCCGGTCTGGTCTGTGCCCGGCAGCTCTCCCGCCGGGGTATCGACGTGGTTCTGCTGGAAGCCTCCGACGCTCCCGGCGGCCGCGTCCGCACCGATGTGGTCGGCGGTTTCCTCTGTGACCGGGGTTTTCAGCTGCTCAATCCCGCATACCCCGAGGTCCGCCGGGCGCTCGACGTCGGCGCGCTACGGCTGCAGTCCTTCCCGGCCGCTCTGGTGATCGCGGGATCACGTGGTCGTCAGGTCCTGGCCGACCCGCGCCGCTCCCCCGGCCTGCTGCCCCTCACCGCAGCCAGTCTGCTCCGTGAGCGCACCGGAAGCTGGCGCGAGAAAGCTGCTTTCGTCCGCTGGGCACTGGAGGCGGCCCGGAAAGACCCGGAAAGGCTGTTGTCCGAACCGGATCTGCCCTGGGGCGAGGCACTCACCCGGCGCGGGGTCGACGGCGAGCTGCGCAACCAGGTGGTCGCGCCGTTCCTGGCCGGGGTGCTGGGCGAAGACGCCGGGGTCACCTCGCACCAGTTCGTGCAGTTACTGGTGCGGTCGTTCGTGCGGGGCACGCCCGCGGTTCCGTGGCGCGGCATGCGAGCCGTGCCGGAACAACTGGCCGCCCAGGTGCCCAACATCCACTACGGGGTGCGGGCCGGGTCGGCCGGCCCCGGGCTCGTGCAGACCGAGGCCGGTGACATCCAGGCCCGGGCCGTGGTGGTGGCAACGGATCCGCGTAGTGCCACCACACTGCTGGACCTGCCCGCGGTGCAGTCACGCGGCCTCACCACCTACTGGCACGCGGCCCCCGAGGCGCCTACCCGTTCCGGCGCCCTGCACGTCGACGGCGAGCGGCGTGGGCCGGTGGTCAACACCCTGGTCATCAGCAACCGGGCCCGCAGCTACAGCCCGGACGAACGGGCCCTGATCGCGACCACCGTGCTCGGCGGAGACCCCGATCTCAGCACCGAGCGCGCGGTCATGGCCCAGCTGGCCGAGATCTACGGTCAGCCCACGCACTGGTGGGAGTTGGTCCGGCGCGACGCCGTGCCCGAAGCCCTGACCGCCATGCCCGCGCCGCTGCAGGTGCGCAAGCCGGTCGCCCTGGGCGAAGGGGTGTTCGTGACGGGCGACCACCGCGACACCGCCTCGATCCAGGGCGCCCTGGTCTCCGGCCGCCGCACCGCCGATGCGGTGCTGGCCGACCTGGGCCTGCCCGCTGTCCCCCGGGAGCCGCTCCGGGCCAGGTGAACGACCCGTGCCGCCGGAAGTCCACCCTGGTCCAGAGCCTGTTCCCCGGTCGGTGAGCCCGATCCGGCCACGTCCGGTCGACCCGTTCCCAGCCCGGCGAGTTCGCCGTCCTACTCCACAACCATCCGCCGGACCAGTCCGTCGCGGAACCAGTACCGGTGGCGTAGCTCGTGCTGATCAGCCAGGACCTCACCGGCCAGACCGCGCACCTCGTGCTCGACCACGGCCACGATCTCATCGTCGGTGGCACCGGGTTCGAAGTCCGTCGGCACGGCCTGGGGGTCCGAGACCGCGAACTGGCCCTGCCAGTACTCGCGGATCTCGTCCTTGCTCCTCAAGACCCTGCCCCCGGGCAGGTCCGGCCATTCCACGTCGTCCGTCATCATCGACAGCAGCCCCTCGACGTCGCGCCCGTTGAAGCAGCGGTACGCGTCGATCAGAAGCGCCTTGCGAGCGTCCATGGGCGACAAGCGTAGTGATCTTCTCTGAGGATCCGTGCCGGTGCTCACAGATCGCCCGGACGATCCGGGGGTGAACGCCGCGTAGGCTCGACGGCATGGGTTCGCTGCGGATCGAGCATCTGGGCTTCGGCGCCGACGCCGTGGAGTACACGGCCGGCTGGGAACGTCAGCGTGAGGTCCACGCCGAGGTCGCGGCGGGCGCCGACGACACCGTGCTGCTGCTCGAGCACCAGGCGGTCTACACCGCGGGCAAGCGCACCGAGCCGCACGAGCGCCCGTTCGACGGCACTCCGGTGATCGACGTCGACCGCGGAGGCAAGATCACCTGGCACGGTCCGGGCCAGCTGGTGGGCTACCCGATCGTGCAGCTGGCCAAACCGGTCGACGTGGTGGCCTACGTCCGCCGCATCGAGCAGCTGATCATCGACGTCTGCGCCGGCATCGGGGTGCACGGCACCCGGGTCGAGGGCCGCAGCGGCGTATGGATCCCAGCGGGTGCGGGCCGCCCGGAGCGCAAGGTGGCGGCCATCGGCATCCGCGTCGCGCGCGGCGTCACCATGCACGGCTTCTCCCTGACCTGTGACTCCGACCTGGGTGCCTTCGGGCAGATCGTGCCCTGCGGCATCGCCGACGCCGGGGTGACATCGCTCAGCGCCGAGGCCGGCCGCGACGTCACCGTCCGGGAGATGCTGCCCCTGATCGAGGCCGCCCTGCCCGACTACGACCTGCCCGGCCACCACCACCGGCGCATCCCGAAGAAGCCGAAGGCCGACGCCCCCAAGATCGAGACGATCAGCGACGCCATCAGCAGCCTGACCCAGGAACTGAGCCGAACACAGCCCTAGGGCATGGCCACCTTCCGGTTCGTGATCACGCAGTCCCTGGCCGTCGGCCGGGCGGTGCCCCCACTTCCCCGGGAAGTGGGGGAAGGCCACCGCGCCGGCCCGATCCCTCGTTCGTGAGGAGCCACAGCTCCAGGGGGCCCACGTGACTACTGTGCGCCTTCACTGCGACACTCCAACAGACCAAGGTCCACCTAACCAACCCCTGGCCTCCACCCCTTCCACTCGCTATCATCGGCGAATGGCGATACCAACTGGGCTGACCAATGCCGCGGCCGGACAGAAGGCCAGCGCGACGTCTCCCGAGGGCGACGAGGACGTCACCGCAGCGGCCTACCTCTTCCGCACGCTCGGTGACCCGACCCGGTTGCTGATCCTTCGTCACCTGGCCCGCGGCGAGCACCGCGTCGTCGACCTGATGTCCCACCTCGGCCTGGCGCAGTCCACGGTCTCCGGCCATCTGGCCTGCCTGCGTGACTGTGGTCTGGTGCAGTCCCGGGCCCGGGGCCGGGCGTCGCTGTACTCGCTGGCCCGGCCGGAACTTCTCGACCTGTTCGGCGCCACCGAGTCGTTCCTCGAGGCCACCGGCGAGCGCGTCGTCCTCCATCACACCTCGGTGCGCGCCCGCACCGACCACGAGCACGACGGCACGCACCAGCACGCCCAGCCGACGAACAGCGAGCCGCGACCCGGTCTCGAACTGGCTCACGAGAACGTGGAGAGCCCTGTATGACCACGCATCCCGGCCCGGAGCACGAGCACGACCACGGTCACGCACACGACGACGTACCTGAGCACGGGCCGGAGAAGCGGGCTTCCTGCGGGCCCGACGGCCTCAGCGGGCTGAAGGCCCCCTGCGCCCCGGAGAGCAAGGCCGCCCCTCAGAAGATGCAGAAGGGCCAGAGCTCTCAGAACGACGATGCCGGTCACGGTCATGGTCACGGCCACGCCCTCCCGCAGGGAGCGGGGGCGAAGAGACGCCTGTCGCTCGTGCTGGGCCTCACCGTCGCAGTGCTGGTGCTGGAGGCTGTCGGTGCTGCGCTCACGGGCAGCCTCGCGCTGCTGGCCGACGCCGGCCACATGCTCACCGACACGGCCGGCCTGACCCTGTCGCTGATCGTCGCGATGCTCGCCGAGCGTCCGCCCACGGCCCGGCTGACCTGGGGCTGGAAGCGGGCCGAGGTGCTGTCCGCCGCTCTGCAGGCCACCGCACTGCTGGCGATCGGCGTCTACATCCTGGTCGAGGGTGTGCAACGGCTGATCGACCCGCCCGAGGTCGCCGGCACCGGGATGATCGTGTTCGGTGCGATCGGTCTGGCGGCCAACGCCGCTGCGATCCTGATCCTGCTCAAGGGGCAGGCCGAGAACATGAACACCCGCGCGGCCTTCCTGGAGGTGGTGAACGACGCCCTGGGTTCGGTCGCCGTGCTGATCGCGGCGGCGGCGATCTGGATCACCGGCTGGGACCGCGCCGACGCCGTGGCCTCGATCCTCATCGGCTCGCTGATCCTGCCCCGCTGCTGGATGCTGCTGCGCCAGGCGGTGACGGTGCTGCTGGAGGCCACCCCGATGACGGTCGACCTGGACGAGGTGCGCACCCACGTGCTCGGGGTGCCGCACGTGCGCGGGGTGCACGACCTGCACGCCTCGATGGTCGCGACCGGCCTGCCGATCCTGTCGGCGCACGTGGTGGTCGAGGACGACTGTTTCCACGACGGGCACCTCACCGTGATGCTCGACGAACTGCAGAGCTGCCTGGCCGGGCACTTCGACGTCGAGCACTCCACCTTCCAGTTCGAGGCGGAGACGCACGCCGACCACGAGCACCCCACCCACGCGTGATCAGCCCCACGTCCGCGCCGGGCCTGGAATGAGGCACCCGCGAGGGCGCTTAGAGTTGGGGCAGGGCGACGGCCGGCCAGGTGCGGGTCGCTGCCCACCAGACCGGCGGTCAACGGCAGGCCGGTGAGTAGCCAGACCCGGGTGACCCCCGGGAACGTGCGAACAGGGAGCACAGGTGACGATCGCACCCGAGGGCAGGCGGCTTCTGAGGGTCGAGGCCCGCAATGCCGAGACCCCGATCGAGCGGAAGCCCCCGTGGATCCGGACCACCGCGAAGATGGGGCCGGAGTACACCTCCCTCACCAGCCTGGTGAAGAAGGAAGGCCTGCACACGGTCTGCCAGGAGGCCGGCTGCCCCAACATCTTCGAGTGCTGGGAAGACCGCGAGGCCACCTTCCTGATCGGCGGTGACCAGTGCAGCCGCCGCTGCGACTTCTGCCAGATCCACAGTGGCAAGCCCTCCCCGCTCGACCGCGACGAGCCGCGCCGCGTGGCCGAGAGCGTGGCCACGATGGGCCTGCGCTACGCCACCGTCACCGGGGTCGCCCGCGACGACCTGGAGGACGAGGGCGCCTGGCTGTACGCCGAGACGATCCGGGCGATCCACCAGCAGTCCCCCGACACCGGGGTCGAGATCCTGGTGCCCGACTTCTCCGGCAAGCCCGAGCTGCTGCAGCAGGTGTTCGACGCGCAGCCGCAGGTGTTCGCCCACAACCTGGAGACGGTGCCGCGGATCTTCCGTCGTATCCGCCCGGCCTTCAAGTACGAACGGTCCCTGGAGGTCCTGCGGCTGGCCCGGGAGAAGGGCCAGGTGACGAAGTCCAACCTGATCCTGGGCATGGGCGAGACCCGCGAAGAAGTCTCCCAGGCGCTGGCCGACCTGCACGACCATGGTTGCGACCTGATCACGATCACGCAGTACCTGCGTCCGTCGCCGCTGCACCACCCGGTCGACCGCTGGGTGCGGCCCGAGGAGTTCGTCGACTTCAAGGACGAGGCCGAAGCCCTGGGTTTCGCCGGGGTGATGGCCGGGCCGCTGGTGCGCTCGTCCTACCGGGCGGGCCGGCTGTGGGCGCAGGCGATGACCAAGCGCGGCGAGCAGATCCCGGCCGGCCTGGCCCATCTCGCCCAGGAAACCACCGCGCGCCAGGAGGCCACGAGCCTGCTGGGACGCGCGTCACTCTGACCACCCCTGCGGAAGTATCCTTCGCTCATGGCTCGCAACACTCCCTCACAACCCGTCGACCCGGAGTCGATGGGCCGGTTCGCCCAGTTCCGCGCGGTGTTCTCGATGCTGCGCAAGGCCGACCCGATGGCGGTCGTCTGGATGCTGGTCGCGCTGGTCGGTCTCACGGCCGCCGGCATCCTCATCGGCCTGGCCGTGGGGCACCCGATCTACGCGGGCATTCTCGGCTTCATGGTCGGGCTCCTGCTCGCGATCATCATCATGGGCCGCCGCGCCGAACGCGCCGCCTACACCCAGATCGGTGACCGCAAGGGCGTCGTCGGCTACGCGCTGAAGGGCCTGCGGCGCGGCTGGAACGTCGAGGAGCAGCCGGTCGGCGTCGACCCGCGCACGCAGGACCTGCTCTTTCGCGCCGTAGGCCGTCCGGGTGTCGTACTGGTCACCGAGGGCCCGATGCCCCGCGTCGCGAAGCTGGCCGAGACCGAGCGCAAGCGCACGGCCCGGCTGCTGCCCGAGGTCCCGGTCATCGTGGTCCACGCCGGGGAGGGCCCCGACCAGGTCCCGATGCAGAAGCTCGTGCGTCACCTGATGCGCAAGAAGCCGGTGATCACCAAGCAGGAGGTCTCCGAGGTGAGCAAGCGTCTGCGCGCCCTCGGTGCCGCCCGCCTGCCCATCCCCAAGGGCGTCGACCCGACGCGCATGCGGCCCGACCGCCGCGCCAGCAAGGGCCGCTGACCTTCCCGAGCCGCACCACAGAATTGAGGACGTTGTCGAGACTCGAGTCTCGACAACGTCCTCAATTCGTGGGTGCCGTTGAACGCAAAAACCCTCAGTTGCGGGCGACGACCGAACTCGAGAGCAGGTCGTGCAGGCCGCGCCGGTCGACGTCCCAGCCCATCGTCAGCGGCGGGACCACCAGCGACAGCAGCACGGCGCGGTAGAGGCTGCGCAGCAGGCCGATCGGGCCCCCACCGACCACACGCTCGACGTGCACGCCCATCACGCGCTGACCCACCGTGTACCCGGCCGTGCCGACGAGCAGCAGGTTCTCCAGAGCCAGGAGCACCACGGGGATGAAGGTGCCCAGCCCCTGGGCGACCGTCTCGGCGCCGAAGAAGCCCCGCGCGATCACCAGGCAGAGCACCCAGTCGATGAGGACGCTGGCGAACCGGCGCCCAGGGCGGGCCAGCGATCCGGGACCGCGCTCCGGCCGGTCCAGACGTTCCCCCGGATACCCGGAGACGCCCGTCACCGCCTCGGGCCCCTGGAGCCACGACCCGATGTCCCGCCTGTCAACCGCCACGCCTCGAGCATAAGGGAGGCCCACCGGAAGGCTCCGGGCGTCCCGGTCCGGGCCCCTACCAGAGGCCTTGGGCACCAGTAAAAGTGAGATACGCGCCATTGCCGATTAATTGTTTCCACCATGTCACGTGGAAATTTCCTGATGATGTCTAAAGCACTCGATGGGGCCGGAGAGTGACCGAGAGAGACCCATTTCGAGTAGTTGGAAGACGTGAGAAGAACGTGTTCCAACCCGTGACCACGGTGTTGCCCGTGAACGATAGGGTCAGGTCCACGTACCCCACGATCAGCGTCGATCGCAGGTGACGGCACTTCCAGGTCGCTCTGCGCCTGAAGATCGGAGCAGCCCGGAACCGTCACCTGCTCGACATGACTCGACATGATGGGGCACGGCCGAAATCGCCGGTAAATGTCCGGGGCACTCCCCCCGGACGCATATCGGCGGTATAAGACGTCAGCACCACCGACGGTTCCCGACCCGTAGACCGCGACCGATCCCCGACCGTGGAGGTTGGATTGTTCAGCAACGCCGAAGAGGTGACCAAGTTCATCGCAGAGAACGACGTCAAGTTCGTTGACGTCCGGTTCTGCGACCTGCCCGGTGTGATGCAGCACTTCAATGTGCCGGCGTCCACCGTGGGCGAGGACTTCTTCAACGACGGCCAGATGTTCGACGGCTCCTCGATCCGCGGCTTCCAGGCGATCAACGAGTCCGACATGAAGCTGATGCCGGACCTGCACACCGCCTACATCGACCCGTTCCGTGTCGAGAAGACGCTCAACATCAACATGAGCATCGTCGACCCGTACACGAACGAGCCGTACAGCCGTGACCCGCGTCAGGTCGCGGCCAAGGCCGAGGCCTACCTCAAGTCGACGGGGATCGCCGACACGGCGTTCTTCGCCCCCGAGGCCGAGTTCTACATCTTCGACGACGTGCGCTTCGAGACGAAGCAGAACCTGTCGTTCTACGAGATCGACTCGATCGAGGCCGCCTGGAACACCGCCCGTAAGGAAGACGGCGGCAACCTGGGCCACAAGACCCCCTACAAGGGTGGTTACTTCCCGGTCCCGCCGGTCGACCACTACGCCGACCTGCGTGACCAGATGGTCATCGCGCTCGACAACCTGGGCCTCGAGGTCGAGCGGAGCCACCACGAGGTGGGCACCGCCGGTCAGGCCGAGATCAACTACCGCTTCGACAGCCTGGCCAAGTCCGCGGACAAGGTCATGCTGTTCAAGTACGTGATCAAGAGCGTCGCGCACGCCGCGGGCAAGACGGTCACGTTCATGCCGAAGCCGATTTTCCAGGACAACGGCTCGGGTATGCACTGCCACCAGTCGCTCTGGAAGGACGGCTCGCCGCTCTTCTACGACGAGAGCGGTTACGGCGGCCTGTCCGACATCGCCCGCTGGTACATCGGTGGCCTCCTGCACCACGCCCCGTCGCTGCTGGCCTTCACCAACCCGACGGTGAACTCGTACCACCGTCTGGTGCCGGGCTACGAGGCGCCGGTCAACCTGGTCTACTCGGCCCGTAACCGCAGCGCCTGCGTGCGTATCCCGGTCACCGGTTCGAACCCGAAGGCCAAGCGCATCGAGTTCCGCGTGCCCGACCCGTCGAGCAACCCGTACCTGGCGTTCTCGGCGATGCTGATGGCCGGCATCGACGGCATCAAGAACCGCATCGAGCCGCCGGCCCCGGTCGACAAGGACCTCTACGAGCTGCCGCCGGAGGAGCACGCGGGCATCGCCCAGGTTCCGGCATCGCTCAGCGAGGCCCTCGACAACCTCGAGAAGGACCACGCCTACCTCGTCGAGGGTGGCGTCTTCACCGAGGACCTGATCGAGACCTGGATCGCGTTCAAGCGCGAGGCGGAGATCGACCCGATCCGTCTGCGCCCGCACCCGCACGAGTTCGAGCTGTACTACGACGTCTGATCCAGACGCAGGTCGGCCCGGCTCATAGAGCTGCCGGGCCGGGCTGGGGCCGTCGGCCGCGGTGTTCCGATCCCGGAACCCCGCAGCCGGCGGCCCCTCGTGCTTTCGGCCGGGTGTCCGGCGGAGCGCGTGGACCCGGCGAAGGTCCGGTCCGTCCGGTCCCCGAACGGCAGATCGGCGCGGTGATCTTCAGCACAGCGAGCCATCGGGTCATCGGGCCCGGCGTCCGGGGCCGCGTCTGTTTCCGGGCCCCGGCACCTGATCTGTTCCGGAGCCGCTCCCGGACGTTCATCGAGTTCGCCTGGCGTGATCGGGTAGCCCAGCGTAGAAACAGGACATGACAGTCGAGCGCGCTCTCGCGACGGTGCGAGAAGCACCCTTCATCGTCGATGTCCTGCGAGCGGCGGACGACCTCGCCCTGGCCGCGGCCCGCAACGGAGGACGACGGGCGGCCCGCACGCTGACCCGGGCCATCCACGATCCGCAGGACCAGCTCACCGCCATCGCCGCCGTCCACGCCCTCGGCCGGGTCTTCGACGACGAGGCCGACGCCGTCCTCTCCGACCTGCTGTCCCACCCGCAGGGCTTTCTGCGGGAACACGCGTCCTGGACGCTCGGGGCCCGGCTGCCCCGGCTGGACGCGATCGGACGGCTCGTCGCCGTGGTCGCCACCGGCGGGGGTTTCGCCGGAATGCTGGCGCAGCGCACCCTGATCGGCTGGGCCCGTTCGGCATCCGATCACGTCGCCCTGGCCCTGGAAGGAGCGATCGCGGCCGAGTCCGACCCGCAGGCCCGGGCCCGGCTGGTGGAGACGCTCGGCCTGGTTCCGGGCGAGCTGGCCGGCCGGGCCGTGGTCCGGATCGCCGCCGACCCGGGCGAGCAGCCCACTGCCCGGCTGGCGGCGGTCGCCGCCCTGGGTGAGCGCGGGTCGGACCCGGCGGCGATCGAGCTGGTCCGCAAGCTGGCCGGCCGGGATCCCTTCCGCGCCGCGGGCCATGAGCTCCACGACGACGGCACCGGCGATCCGCAGCTACGGGCCGTCGCCCGGCTGGCTGCTCTGGACCTGGGCCTGATCCGGCCCGAGCCGTCCTCCGCCCCGCCGACCGGGCCGACCGTGGCCCAGCTCTTCCTGCACGCCGACATCGACCGCGAACTGACCCGCTCCGGCGTCGGTGACAACGGCGGTGTGGCCACCCTGCTGCTGCGACTGGGCGATGCGCTCGCCGCCGAGGCCCAGATCGGACAGGTCCTCACGCTGTCACGCGGATCGGCCACCTCCTCGATCGCCGCCCTGACCGAGCCGGCGGACGACGGGCCGGATCATCTGCTCTCGCCGGTGCCGCTGTTGCAGGTCCCGAGCAGTGCCGCCACGGCCTGGCCGACCCGGGTCGCGGCCGAACGCGCCATCCGGCGGGCGGTGCTGCATCACGGACGGGTCGATGTCCTGCACCTGCGGATGGCCGACGTCGGCAGCCTGGCCGCGGATGCGGTGGCCAAGGATCTCGGTATCCCGGTGGTCTTCACCCTGGCCCCCGATCCCCATGCGGTGATTCACGCGCTGGACATGACCGGAGCGCTGTCCCGGGCCGACTTCGGTGCGGTGGACGAGCAGGAGCACTACTGGTTCCGGGCCCGCCTGGTGCAGCGGCTGGCCGCGAACGCCGCTCACAACGTTCTGTTCCCGCGCCCGGACCTGGAGCACACCCTGCGTGATCTGCTCGGGATCGAGGTCACGGACGAGCCGCACCGGTACACCGTGGTGCCCGAAGGGATCGATCTCGCCGTCAGCGCCGCCGCCCACACCGACCTGGTCGCCACCATCAGCGGAGTCAGCGGCGTCCCGGCGCCGGCCCTCACCGACCTGACCGACCTGATCGCCGGGTTGCCGGTCCATCGGCACAGTCTCCCGCTGGCGATCAGCGTCGGCCGACTGCACCGGGTGAAGGGGATGGCCACCGTGGTCGAGGCCTGGGCCGGCGACCCGGCGCTGCGCGAACGCTGCAACCTGGTGATCGTCGGCGGTGACCTGGACGATCCGTCGCCGGAGGAGCAGGGGCAGCTGGAGTTGATCCAGGCGCTGCTGGCCGAGTACCCGGCCGCCGCGGAGGGCCTGGTGCTGGCCGGGCACCGGCCGAACGACGACGTCGCCCGCTGGCTGGCCGCGGCCCGGCTCGGCCTGTCACCCCTGGTCGGCGCCGACGGTATCTACGTCTGCGGAAGCCTGAAGGAGGAGTTCGGGCTGGCCGTCCTGGAGGCGATGGCCGCCGGTCTGGTCGTCGTCGCCCCGGACGGCGGTGGTCCCGCCACCTATGTCGAACCAGGTGTCACCGGTCTGCTGGTGAACACCCGGGAACCGGCCGCCGTGGCCGGCGGGATGGCTGCCGCTCTGGAACTGGCCGCCCGATCCGACCACGAGCAACGGGTGGACAAGGTCGCGACGTTGGTCCGCGACCGGTTCACCGTTCAGGCGATGGCCGCGACCCTGGCCGGGGTGTACGCCGGCGTCACCGAACTGTCCCGCCGATGACGCTCCTGGTGATCAGTCCGGACTACGCCTCGCACCTTCTGCCGTTGGCGACGATCGCGACCGCCCAACGCCGACCCGGTGAGCGGGTGGTGGTGGCCACCGGACCGGCGACGGCCGCCGTGGTGGCCGAATTCGGTTTTGAGCGCATCGATCTGGTGCTGGGGCGCGGGTCGAACCCGGGTGTCATCCGGGCCGAGCAACAGCCCGTCGGCGAGGACGACGCGCTGCGCGGTTTCTTCGCCGCGACGCACCACGGGATGGTGGCGACCCTGGCCTACCAGGCCGAGGCCAGACGCAACGACCTGCTCTGGGCCCCGGTGCCGACGGCCCGGGCCGTGCTGCAGGTGATCGAGCAGGTGAAACCGGACCAGGTGATCGTCGACCATCTGGCCTTCAGCGCCACCCTGGCCCTGCGCGCCGCTGGGATTCCCTTCCAGGACGTCGTTCTCGGTCATCCGACCGCGCTTCCGGTCGGGGTCGAGATCTACGGGTACCCGTCCACCTGGCCCGGCTGCTTCCACCCCGGCCCGACGGAACTGGCTGCCCTGGAACGGCTCTGCATCAATGTCAGGGACGAGTTCACGGCCGAGGTGAACGCCGCGGTGGCGGTGCTCGATCCGGGCGCCGCCGCGTTGGACGATGCGTTCGCCGCCCACGGCCCCACCGTGCTGTTCAACTACCCCGCCGTCCTGCACCCCTCCCGACGGACGGCGTTATTGCCTGCGCACCGCTTCCTGGGGTCGTCGATCCGGACCGAGAAGGTGACCACCGAAGTCCGTCAATGGCTGGACGAGAACGATGACCGGCCCTTGGTGTACGTCAGTTTCGGTAGCTTCCTGTCGGCTCGCGCCGACGTGCTGGCCCGGGTGGTCGAGGCTTTGCGCCCGCTGCCGGTACGGGTCGCGCTGGCCATCGGTTCGGCCGATCCGGCCGTGCTCGGCGAGCTGCCCGCCCCCTGGCTGGTCCGGGGCTTCCTGCCCCAGGTGGCGATCCTGGAACGGTCCGCGCTGGCGATCAGCCACGGAGGGAACAACAGCATCACCGAGGCGCTCCACTTCGAGGTCCCGCTGCTGGTGCTGCCGTTCTCCACCGACCAGTTCGCCGGGGCCGCCGCGCTCGAGACCGCCGATCGTGGTGCGGCTCTCGACCCCAATACGGCAACCCCCGAAGATCTGCGCCGGGCCGTCAGCACAACTCTGCGGCTCTGAGCGAGGCCCCGGCCATCTCGCGGCCGCTCAGACCGAGCCCGGATCACCGCTACGGTGTGTGATCGCCGCCCGGCCCGACCGGCCGCCACTCTGGCGTCCCCGCTGCGGAGGCGGTCGTCTTTTGCCAGGTCAGCGCGTGCAACGTTCCAGCTCGCAGAACGCTCTTGAGGGCATGGACATGTCTCTTGGTTTCGTCGGCGTCGGTCTCTTCTTCATCATCTGGGTCGCCGTGTTGGTCGCCATCATCGCCCTGACGGTCTACGGGGCGATCGTCACCTACCGGCTGGCGCTGTTCTACGCCCAGCAGCAGTCGCCGGAGCAGGCCGGCCTCATCGCGGCCGTCGCCACCGTCGCCTCCGTCATCTTCGGGCTGGCCCCGGTCGTGGGCGCCGTCGGCCTCGTCCTGCACTTCACCGGAAACCTGCCCTACGCAAAAAGGGTCGGTTGAGCCGTCCCGCACAGGTTCGCCCCTCGCGTGCCTACCGTGAGGGCGACGCGCCTCCCGGCGCTGCACCCCCGGCTCTGCACCCCGATCGCACCCGGCACCCTGATACGGCCGGTCATTCCTGGGCAAGAACGGTGTTCGACAGCAGGAATCGTCCCCATCGTCCGCTGCGGGAACCCGCGTGTTGCCGACATCGCCGTGCGCGAAGGGGCACGATCAGGGGGTCAACGTCGACACGCTGGACGGGGTGGGGCATGGACCTGGATGTGCTGGACAGCGGTCAGGTGACGGGGCACATGGTGCAGCGGACCGACCTCGGGGCACTGGGCCGACAGCTGGTGGTGCTGTCCGGCATCGCGAACCCGGCCGGGCAGGCCGGCGGCGACGAGGTGCAACGCGACACCTGCCGCGTGCTCCTGCGCGAGCCCGCCGAGCAACTGGAGCAGGCCACGGTGCATGTCGGCCGATCGCGCGACGATCTGCCCGCCACCGACCAGGCCCACGTGGAGACCGGCCCGGACGGCCTGCTCATTCTCGTCACACATCTCGCCATGCGGGGCGAAACCTCTGACCCGCAAGGGTTCTCCTACCAGGTGGTGCTGACCAAGCGAGTGGTCACCGCGGAGATCTCGGGCACGATCAGCTGGCCGACCGCCTGGCTGCGGCCCTCCGGCCCGGCCCCGGCCGCCGTTGCGGGTGTCTTCACGATGGTGGCGAACCCGCTCACCGCCACCGAAGATGCGCCTCCGGTCCCGCGGGGTGAGATCCTGTCGGTCATCATCGCCGGCGACACCTGTCACGCGATCTACCGCATGACCGAGCTCCCGAAGAACGCAGAGCTGCGGATCACCGTCACGCAGCGGGGACTCGCAGGTCCGGGCCCGATCTCGATGACGAGTACCGTCGCCGGTAACGACATCTTCACCCTGACAACGGCTTTCCCCCACCGCACCGGTGTCGACTTCCAGGCCGTCGCGGCCCGGGTGCCGCACTGAGCCCAGGACAGCCGTTCCGGCTGTCTCCCTGGTGCGGTCGCGGCTTCCCTGGCCTCACACCACCTCGAAGTTGGCCATCATCATCATGTCCTCGTGCTCGAGGTTGTGGCAGTGCAGCACGTATGTGCCCCGGTGACCGTCGAACCGCACGAGAAGTTCGGCCCGGCCACCGTTGTCGAGGTTCACGGTGTCCTTCCAGCCGCTGGTGCCACCACCGGGACCGGACCGCGCCACCACCTGGAAGGCACCCAGGTGCACGTGGAAGGGATGCTCGGCGTTCTGCGCGGTCACGATCCACTTCTCCACGGTGCCCAGGCGGGGCCGGGCGATCACGTGGTCGGGGTCGAAGGCCAGGTTGTTGACCGTCCAGAGGCTCATGCCGTGGGCCTGGGCCCCGCCGCGACGGAAGGTGAACTCACGGGTGGCCACCACGTCCGCCTCACTGAGCATCTCCAGTTCGGGCAGACCGGTCAGCTCGTCGGTCGGCCGGCTCGGGTCGTCTGCCTTGCCGGTCACCACGAACCGCATGACCTGCGCCGTTCCACCCGAACCACGCTCATTCACCATCGTCACCTCGTCCCCGGCCCGCTGCCCGGAGAAGTCGACCACCACGTCGAACCGCTCGCCCTGGGCCACGTCGATCCGCACCTGCTCGACCGGCTCGGGCAGGAACCCCTGGTCACTGCCGATCTGGACGAATGCGGGCCCGTCCTGGAGGCGTAACCGGAACCGGCGGGCGTTGGCCGCGTTCAGGATCCGGAACCGGTAGCGCACCGCCTCGACCTCCATCACCGGCCACGGCGCACCGTTGACCAGCACACAGTCCCCGAGCACCCCGCTCATGTAGTCCTCGCTCACCCCGGGCGTCTTCGTCAGGGTCGGGTCGGTCGAGGGATAGAGGAACGAGCCGTCGGCGGCGAACGAGCGGTCGGCGATCAGCAAGGGGATGTCCCGGTCACCTTCGGGCAGTCCGAGTCCCTTTTCGACGTCGTCGGTGATCAGGTGGAAACCGGCCAGGCCGCGGTAGACCTGCGGACCGGTGAAGTCCATCCGGTGGTCGTGGTACCAGAGCGTCGCCGCGGGCTGGTCGATGTCGTAGACGTAGTCGCGGGCTCCCGTCCGCCCGACCATCTCGCCCTGATCGTCCAGGTCGCCCTGGGTCGCGTCGGCGGGATGCAGCAGATCGGTGGGGTACCCGTCCTGGTCGGCCGCAATCCGTCCACCGTGCAGGTGTACCGAGACCGGTACGGGCAGTTCGTTCCGATGCCGCACCACGGTGCGCGCACCCCGGCGGGAGACGATCGTGGGCCCGGGGAAAGTGCCGTCGTAGCCCCAGACCGGGGTCTTCGGGCCGTCGAGGATCTGCGAGCTTCCCACCTTCTGGGTGATCTCGTAGTACTCGGTGGTGCCGTCGGTCCGAACCGGTTCGAGGACGCGCGGCACGGGCAGGGCGCGCACGAACGGTTCCGGCAGGGTCGCCTCACTGGGCAGGAGCCGGCCGGCGCTGCCCTGCGTGCTGACGTTGGCGCTCTCCTGCCCGCCCGCACCGCATCCGGCCAGGAGCACCGGGGTGGTCAGCGCGAGGCCGCCGATCCGGAACAGGTCACGACGGCTGGGGGCCACAGGAGCAGGCATGGGACCAGTGTCCCCGGACCCGTCCGGGGTACGCCGTCAGGGTTGGGGAGTCCGGTATGACCGAGAGATCATCACCCTGAGCTTCCTTAACCAGGCTCCGTGTGACGACCGTTACCACCGAACGGAGTACGTGTCACCCAAGGCGACCATTCACACTCGAACCGTGACCGCCTTCGCTACGCCCCAACCTACCTGGACCGCCATCGTCAATGCCTTGGACGAAGAACCGTCCGACACCGCCTGGGCCTTCAAACTGATCATCCAGTGCCGCAACCACCTGCGGCACGCCCTCCTCCAGGCCGGGAACGACCCCGACCTGATCCCCACCTCCGATCCGGCGGACTGGTCGAAGGATCCGGCCCGTAAGGCTCCGCGCCGGTCCGAGAACCCCAACCGGGTGCGGCGCCCGTCGACCGACATCTCGGGCGGACCGGAGGGGGCACGGGGCTTCTACGAACGCTGGCACGTGCTGCTGGGGGTGATCATCGCCCACGAGTACGAGGAATTCGGCCGGCCGGTGCCTGCCTGGACCGGGCCGCTGCGCATGAAGAAGGACTGGGTGCTGCCCACCCCGTCGATGACCGACACCCAGGTCAGGAACAGCACACCGCCCTGGCTCGCCGAGCGCGGCCTGTTCGTCAGCCCTCGCGAGCTCGCGAGGGCCTGAGACTCACCAGCCCGGGTAGCGGACGCCCCAGTTCGGGTCGTCCGGGGCATCGACCGACGACCCGCCCGGGTTGGCGTTCAGCTGCCGCACCAGGTCGCGAGCGAGAGTGTCCAGAGCCCAGACCAGTTCGTGCCGCACCAGCATCGGCACCGGCCAGACCTCGACACCGTACATCGAGCCCAGCACCGCTCCGGTCATGGCCGACACCCCCTGACCGGCTCGTGCGGTCGCAGCGAAATTCAAGGCCTGATCGATATTCTCCCGCCCGGGGAAGCTCGCGGCGGCGTAGATGCCGCCCATCAGAGCCGACGGCGCGCCGGCGTTCGGCGCCAGACTGAAGAGCACCTCCCGCTGGCCCGGCCGGGTCCCCGCCGCCCACAGGGCCGTGCGCAGCCCGGCGGCCACCTCTTCGTCCAGCCCGGGAAGGGCGTTCGCCACCAGAGCGGTCAGGTCGTCGTCACCGGTCCCGGCGGCGAGCAGACGGTTGAGCAGGCGGACGCCCGCGGCGGCGGTCGTCCACGACCTCTGGTGCCCGTGGGTGAGGGCGGCACACTCGGCGGCCATCAGGACGTCCGACCAGTGCGCCTGCGCGGACAGGGCCGCGAACGGCAGGCCCCGCACGAGCCCGTGCCAGCCCAGGCTGCCGCCGACCGGGGCGTCCGAACTGCCCGGCCGGTTGCCCAGCAGGGCAGCGACCGTGGCCGGGGCGTCCCCGGCGTGACGGCCCAGCTGAGGCACCTGGGCCAGCCAGCCGTCCAGCTGCCCGTCGTGCTCGAGCACCCCCTGCAGCTGCCCCCACCGGCGGTAGGCCGACCAGAGCTCCGACGGCGGGTGACAGATGCCTTGGTGCAGCGATCGCATCGCTGCCCGGATCGTTCCTTCGATGGTGAAAGCAGCCAGCTGGGTACAGGTTCCAGCTGGCAGAGGATCTGACTCGGGCCGGCCGAAGGCGAGGCTCTCACCGAGCGCGAGCCCGAGAAGGCTTCCGCGGACGCGGCTCTCCCAGACCAGCGGATGGGGCTCCAGGGCGTTGGTCACGGACCCGATTGTGACTTACCCGGCATCGGTCAGAAAATCTGAGCAGACCGTGGCGATCGGTCACTGCATCCAGTCGACGACCTCGTCCATCAGTGCCGGATGGCTCTCCTCGATCCGGCGGGCGTAGTCGCTCATGTGATCGCCCATCAGCCGCTCCGCCTCCTGCGCCCGGCCGTCCCGGATCGCGTCGGCGATCTGCCCGTGGACGTGCAGGATGCCCGCCCGGTCGGCAGTCGGCACGATCAGTTCCCGCACCCGGACGCGGAAGATCTCCTTCAGGGCGAGCGCGAACATCCCGATCACGCCGCTGCTCGCCGTCTCCACCACCAGGGTGTGGAAATCATCTGTGGCCCGGCGATACTCGGCGTCTTGCAGGGGGTCGGCGATGGTCGCGGTCAGCCCGAGCCGGGCCGCGTCCTGCGGGGAGCGGCGGGTGGCCGCGAGTCGCGCGGCGACCGGTTCCAGGAGCAGCCGGGCCTCGAGCAGCTCGCGCAGGGTCAGGCCGCGCGACTGCAGGAACAACGAGGCCGTGCGACCGAAGTCATGAGCCGAGAACTCCCGCACCATCGGGCCGCCACCGGGCCCCGGCCGGATCGCGATCAACCCGTTGACCTCGAGGATGCGCAGGGCTTCGCGCAGGGTGCTGCGGCCGACCCGGTACTCCGCCATCATCTGCGCCTCGGGTGGCAGACGGGTGCCGGGCGCGAGGCGTTGCCGCGTGATCCGGCTCAGGATCTCGCGGGCCACGGCGTCGCCGACCTTCACCCCTCGTCCCACCCTGCCCGTTCTGCCACGTGCTCCGGCCGACCCAACATCGGACATAAGGGGCATGCTATGGGAAAATGCGCATCATTCGGAGCGTAAATGGGCCTCGATTACCGCTCCACCCGAACGAGCAGAGGCTGCCTGCCGTCGCGGAGGCCATCTTGGGGATCGCCGGGGCCATCTACATGGACAGCACTTGCCATCCATGTAGACCGGGCGCATCATCGCGACTATGACCACCGTCACACTGACCTTCGACCCCGACAACCCGGCCGAGGTGGAGAAGGCCCGGGCCCTGCTCGACCGCCTGGTCCCGGCCCACGAGGCGCCCGACCCGGAGACCGTGCGCCAGCGGGTGATCGCCCTGCTGCGCGGATACGGCGAGAAGCGCACGGAGTACATCCGGCACGTGGCCCAGGCCTCCCCCGGCTCGGCCGACTACGACGACCTGGTCGCCATCGTCGGCTCGCCCAAGGCGGTCGGGGGCACTCACTCCGCCATCGAAAGGGCCTGGCGCGCGAAGAACATGCCCGGCCCCTTCATCGCCACGGACGACCTGGGCGGCGCCCACATGGACGCGGCCCTCGCCGACATCGTTCTCGCGGTCCTGCACGACGTGATCGACGAACCGGACCCGTTGCGGGCAGCCACGTTCTGAGCTGATCATCCGTACGTGCAACACCCCGGCCCCGAACCGCATCGGTCAGGAGGAAATCCCCGGGCGAACGGATGCAGCATGCCCCTCCACCCGCGGCGTCGGCGCCCTACTGAGCCGGCTGCCGGCCGGGCCGCGGCACTCCGATCACCGGATCCAGCGGTCCCCGTACCGGAGGAAGCAGAGGCGTGCCCGCCCGGCCGACCGCACGACGGGCCCGCACCGCGGTCCGTGAGGCGTTGCCCGCCAGCCCCTCGGCCGCAAAACCCGCGTTCACCATGGCGTCTTCCATGACCCTGGCCAGCTTCTCCGGGCTGCGCGAACCCAGGAGCCAGTAGGAGAACATCGGCTCGCGGGTACCGGAGTTGTACCCGCAGACCACCAGACCGCGGTCGGCGAAACCGGCCTGGTGAGTGGGCAGGATCCCGGCGAACTCCGGATACAGACCGGCCGCGGGCACGTTCTCCACCACATGCACCCGCCCCGGGTCGATCGTCTCCCAGGGCACCACCAGCCGCCCGCGACGCCACCCCAGCACCAGCCCGTTCGTACAGACCCGTTGCTTGCACAAAAAAGCGCCGACCACAGTGAGGACGACATACGGCACCGAGGTCAGGCAGCCGGCCATGACCCCACCCGCAACCCTCTGGTCCGTCCTGAGCCCGGGCCAGACCAGGAACGGCCCGGCCACCACCAGATGGACGAGCAACACCAGCCCGACCCGCCGCCACGTCGGCCAGGCCCGGAACGCAACCAGTTGCCGCCCCATGTCCCGATGGGTCATCGCTTCGTAGTCCCGCACGGTGAACGGAACCCGCGGATCGTCCGCGTCCACGACCTCGAAGAATTCCCGTGCTCTCACCGTCCGATCATCCCCCGGCGCGCGACACTCCGAGCACCGGATCGAAGAGCCCGCGAACGGGAGGCAACAGCGGCGCCCCCATCTTTCCCCGACCCCGATGAGCCCGCACCGCCGTCCGTGAGGCATGATCCGCCAGCCCCTCGGCGTCCAGACCGAAATCGCACATCGCCCGCTCGATCCGGGCCGCCAGCTTCTCCGGGTGCGGGGTGCCGATCAGCCAGTACACGAACGGTGGGTTCCGCTCACTCGTATTGAGACCGCACACCACCAGACCCCGATCAGCAAGACCGGCATGGTGCGTGGCCGAGAGCGTGTTGAACTCGGGGTGAAAACCCGCCGACAGAAAATTCTCGACGATGTGCACACGACCGGGGTCCACCGTCTCCCACGGCACCACCGACCGCCCCCGAAAACCCAGCACCAGCCCGTTCTCACAGACCCGCTGCTCCTCGAAGGCGGTCATCCGCTGGTCCCGAGGAGTCGCTCGATACAGCCCGCGAGCGGTCAGCCCACGCCTGGCCGTTGCGAGGGTCATCTCGGTCTGCTGAGCATCCAGCTGAGCGAGCCACGGCGTCGGAGCCGGCGGATTGCCACCCGGCCAAACACTCTAACGAAACGGGCCTTAACCAGGCCTTATACGCCGACCGCCCGAAAGCGCCTCTCCCCACAACCTAAGGGTGACCTGTGGGACCGAAGCTCACCGTCGTCCTCCATTCCGGAGACAAAACGCGAGAGGCCCGCGACCGGTGACCGGTCGCGGGCCTCTCTGACGTGCTACCGGATCACTCGCCCGCGAGCGCTGCGCAGCAGGTGGTGATCAGTAGGCGGGAGACCACGTAGGGGTCGACATTGGCGTTGGGGCGGCGGTCTTCGAGCCAGCCCTTCTTCGCCTTCTCGACGGCCCACGGGATGCGGATGGACGCGGAGCGGTCGGAGGCGCCCCAGCTGAATTCCTTGTAGCTGGCGGTCTCGTGGGCGCCGGTGAGGCGGTCTTCGATGCCGGAGCCGTAGGCGGCGACGTGCTCGGCGGCCTTCTTGCCCAGGGCCTCGCACGCGGTGACGATGGCGTCGTAGCTCTCCATCGTGGCGGCCGTGGAGAAGTTGGTGTGGGCGCCGGCACCGTTCCAGTCACCCTTGACCGGCTTGGCGTCGAAGCTGACCTCGACGTCGTAGTCCTCGGCGATCCGGGCGAGCAGCCAGCGGGCGACCCAGATGTGGTCACCGATGAGAGGGGCGGGAAGGACGCCGATCTGGAACTCCCACTGGCCCATCATCACCTCGGCGTTGGTGCCCTCGATGGCCAGGCCGGCTTTGAGGCACGCGTCGGTGTGCTTCTCGACGATCTCCCGGCCGACCATCTTGCCGCCGCCGACACCGCAGTAGTAGGGGCCCTGCGGGGCCGGGTAACCGACCGCGGGCCAGCCCAGGGGCCGGCCGTCCTGCATGAACGTGTACTCCTGCTCGATGCCGAACATCGGGCTCTGGTCGGCGTACTGCTCGGCGGCCGCGACGTTGGCGGCGCGAGTGTTGGTGGGGTGCGGGGTGAAGTCGGTGAGCTCGACCTCGCAGAGCACGAGCACGTCGTTCTCGCCGCGCAGCGGGTCGGGGCAGGTGAACACCGGGCGCAGCACGCAGTCCGAGTTCTCACCCGGGGCCTGGTTGGTGCTGGAGCCGTCGAAGCCCCAGATTTCCGGCTCGGTGCCGTCGGCGACGATGCGGGTCTTGCTCCGCATCAGCGGGGTCGGCTCGGTGCCGTCGATCCAGATGTATTCAGCGCGGTAGGGCATTCTTCGGGCTCCTCGTACTCAGTGATGTCGCCCCTGCAGCCACCGTGTTGATGGCTGCAGGGGCGACACTTTCCTGGTCCGAGCCTCGTGTGAAGATGCTGCGAAAGGATTGCCGCAGCGTGAAGAACTGGTTTCCCCGGTTACGGGGGCATTTCAGCCCTTCTGGCCGATTTCTTCGAGGGTGGCGTTCTGTCCCTTCGGCGGATCGCCCCGGTCGACGCCCTCACCGTCGTCGTTGCCGGGCATGTCGGTCATCAGTTCCGGGCGCTCCGGCAGCCAGCGACCGAAGGCCTTCTCCACCAGCACCGCGAACTCGTCACTGCGGCTGGCCGCCAGCGGCCCCAGGATGGCCAGGATCAGCACGTAGCCGGCGACGAACGCGGTGATCCTCGGATCCAGTCCGGCAGCAGCCGCCATCGAGGCCAGGATCAACGCGAACTCACCCCGGGCGAGCACCGTGAGCGATACGAAACTTGCTCTCTGCGGCCCGAATCCGTAGATCCGGGAGGACAGCGTACCGGCCAGCAGGTTGCCGAACACGGTGACCAGGACGGCCAGGGTGATCGGGATCCAGACGCCCAGGATGTCTCCCGGGTCGATGGTCAGGCCGAAGGTGAAGAAGAACAGGGCGGCGAAGGCGTCGCGCAGCGGGTGCACGAGCTTCTGGATCCGGACACCGGCCTTGCCCGACCCGAGAATCAGGCCGATCATGAACGCGCCGATGGCGTCCGACACCCCGAGTTTCTCGGCGACACCGGCGCTGAGCACGGCCAGGCCGACGAAGGTGACGATCAGGAGTTCGTCGTCGCGGGTCTCGACCAGGCGGCCGACCAGACCGGCACCCCAGCGGGCAACGGCGGTGAGCACCACCAGGAATCCGAAGGCGATACCGAACTTCTGCGCGGCTTCGCCGAATCCGCTGGCGTCACTCAGAACCGGCTGCAGCAGAGCCAGGTACAGAGCCAGGAAGACGTCCTCGACAACGACGATGCCGAGCACCAGCTTACTCTCCGGACGACCGAGGCGGCCGGTCTCGACGAGCACCTTGGTGACGATCGCCGAGCTGGAGATGCCGATGACCCCGGCGAGGACGAACGCCTCGCGGCTGCCCCAGCCGAGGGCGAACCCGAAGCCGAGGCCGAGGCCGACGTTGACGAGCAGGTAGATACCACCGGCGGCCAGGAGTTTCCGGCCACCACCGATCAGGTCGTCGAGGTGGAACTCCAGGCCCAGGTAGAAGAGCAGCAGGATCAGGCCGAGCGAGGACAGCAGGGCGAACTCGGTCGGGTCCTCGACCAGGGCCAGGCCGGGGGTGTTGGGGCCGAGCAGCAGCCCGGCCAGCATGAAGAGGGGAATGGTGGGCAGGCCGACTCGGCGGCCCAGGCGGGCCGCCAGCCCGGCGGCGAGGAACGCGCCGCCCAGAGCCATGAGGGTTTCGGCGAGATGCATCTACTGTCCTCCGTCGGTTCGACCCGAAGGGATATGGGCATAGGGATCAATGGACGTCCGGGTCACCGGACGAGGTCCCGAGCGGTTGTCGTCGGGCCCGGGTTCGGGTTCGGGTTCGGATTCGTCGGGCCAGAAACGCTCCAGCACGATCGCCAGGGGCGAGGCCGTGAAGACGCTGGACAGGGTGCCGACGACCAGTCCGATGAGCAGGGCCAGGGCGAAGTCGGTGAGCGAGTCGCCGCCCAGCACGGTCAGTGCGGCGAGGATGAACATGGCACCCAGGCCGGTGTTGATCGTGCGTGGAACTGTCTGCAGGATGGCGCTGTTCACCACCCGGCCGAACGGTTCACCGGGTTGTGAGCGCCGCAGCTCCCGCACCCGGTCGAACACGACGACGGTGTCGTTGACGCTCAGGCCGATGACGGTGAGGGCGGCGGCGAGGAACACGCCGTCGATCGGTTTGCCCAGCCAGGCAAAGATTCCGACCACCGCCAGTACATCGTGGAACATGGTCAGGGCGGCCGATATTCCGAAGGTCCAGCGGAAACGTATTGCCAGATAGATCATCTGGGCAAGAATTGCCGCCCCGAGGGCGATCAGGGCCTTCGTGCGCAGCTCGTCACCGAGGCTCGGGCCGATCAGCTCGTCGGTCTCCTTGCTGACCTCACCGCCGATCGCGCCCAGGGCCTCCTGGATCGAGAGGGCCTCGTCGTTGGTCAGTTCCTCGGTGCGCACGCTGATGGTCTCGGCCGCACCCCCGGTCGGGGACGACGTCTGTACCACAGCGCGCGGGAAACCGGCCTCACCGACCACCTCTCGCGCCTGATCGGCGGTGACGGCCTGGCTGGTGCTGAAGGTCAGCAGCCGGCCGCCGGTGAACTCGACCCCGAGGTTCAGGCCGCGCACCAGGATGCCCGCCACCGACACGACCACGATCGCGAGCGAGACCCCGAGCCAGATCCGGCCCCGGCCCATCAGGTCCGGGCCGCTCGTCTCCAGCCACTGCCGCAGCCGGCCGTTGCCGGCCAGACCGCTGAGGCCGGGACGCCGGCGCAGCATCTGCCGCCGCACCGCCCACTCGGTGAACACCCGGGCGATGATCAGCGCGGACACCATCGAGGCGATCACGCCGATGGACAGCGTGACCCCGAAGCCCCGGACCGGGCCGGTGGCCAGGAAGAAGAGCAGGGCCGCGGCCAGCAACGTGGTGACGTTGGTGTCGATGATCGCGGTCCAGGCCTTGTCGAAGCCCGTCTTCAGGGCGTTCGTCAGAGCCCCCTGGCCCTGGCGTTTGCCGGGCGGCAGCGCCCCGAATTCCTCCCGGGCCCGCTCGAACACCAGCACGTTGGCGTCGATCGCCATCCCGATGGCGAGCACGAAACCGGCCAGGCCGGGCAGGGTCAGGGTGGCTCCGAGCATCACCAGGAAGGCGTACGAGATCAGCGCGTAGCAGGCCAGGGCCAGCGTCGCGAGGAACCCGACCACCCGGTAGACGAGCGTGATGAACAGACCGGTGAGGATCAGGCCGACGATCGCGGCCTTGATCGAGGCGTCGATCGCGTCCGCGCCCAGCGTCGGGCCGACGGTGCGCTGCTCGATCACCTCGACCGGGATCGGCAGGGCACCGCCCTTGATCAGCACGGCCAGGTCCTGCGCCTGCTCGGCGCTGAACTGCCCGGTGATCTCGGTGCTGCTGCCGGTCATCCCGACGTTGCAGGCGATCGAGGGATCGACCTGCGGGGAGGAGATCACCTCGTCGTCCAGCACGATGGCGATCCGGCGCTGCGGGTCACCGGCCACCGCGCAGGCGGCGTCGGCGGTCAGCTGACGCCAGGCGTCACCCCCCGCGTCCTTGAAGTCGATCGTGACGAACCAGCCGGGGCCCCGGGACGGGTCGTTGAGGCCGGCGGCGTCGCCGACCCCCTCGCCCGTCATCACCGAGGCGCCGACGACCAAGGGCTGCCCGTCCTCGTCGACGAGTCGCTGCTGGCCCTTCGCCAGCTTCTCGTCCTTCCCCTCCGCCGGGGCCGGCTCGGCCGAGACCACCGGATGGAAGGTGAGCTGCGCGGTACGGCCCACGACCTCGGCCGCCTCGCGCGGGTCCTGCACACCGGGAAGTTCGATGATGATGCGGTTCTCACCCGAGCGGGTGACGCTCGGGTCGGTGACCCCGAGGGCGTCGATGCGGTTACGCAGCACGCTCAGGGCCCGGTCGGTCGCGTCGGCGTTCGCCTCGACCGTCTCGGTGCTCTTGCCCTGCAGCACGATCTGGGTTCCGCCGCGCAGATCGAGTCCCAGACGGGGGGACATCGTCAGCGCGACGAACAGGGAGGTGGCGATGACGGCCAGGGCCAGGACCGCGCGCACCACGGGGACAGCTCTCATGATTCCTCCGGGTAGGGGTGAGGCACCCCGCCCGGACGATGTCAGGAGGGGTGTTTCAGGTGCTGTACCCGGATGCCGGTGGAGCGCGGCCGCGGTGCGAGAGGCTGACGGTGGTCGCGACCACCTGGGCGAACGCGTCGATCGGCAGGTCGATCAGACCGGTGGGCAGGAACCACGCACGGTCGGTGAGAGTGGCCGGTACGTCGGGCGATCCGCCCGGGAAGTGGATCTCCGCGCCCTGGCCCGCAACCGTGGTCGTCAGCCGTCGCTCGGCGGTCTGGACCGACGTGCGGTGGGACACCGGCGAGGCGATCGGGTGGGGACGGTTCTGGACGCGGTGCGACGGGAGGGCGTCGGCGGAGACGGCGCTCACCGCAAGGGTGTCGTGCCCGTTGACGGCGCCGTGCCGGGTGACCAGACCGGTCACGCTCAGCAGGGCCAGGACGACGGCGACAAACGTGATCAGCGCGGCTGGGCGCACGCTGATACGAGGAGTCATCACGGACAGTCTACCGGTGAACCCTCAACCGTCTCGTCGGCCACCCCCGTGAACCTGAACACGAGCTGTGGGTCAGACGTCCCAGCCGTAGAACAAGCGCTCCACCACCGTGCGGGCCCGCCGTGTCGTCCTCTGGTAGTCGTCGTCGAACCGGCCGGCGCTGGCGGGTGGGTACCCCATGATCCGCGCGATGCCGTCGAGCGAGGTGTGGTTGGTCGGCGGCACGTCGCTGGCGTTGCCCTTCCACAGCATGATCGCGTTGCGGAAGCGGGCGGCGAACCGCCAGGCCTCGGCCAGCACCTCCCCGTCCCCCTCGGACACCAGGCCGGCCGCAACCGCGGCGGCCAGCGCGTCCATCGTTCCCGTGACCCTCAGCCCGGGGATCTCGTAGGCGTGCTGCAGCTGGAACAGCTGGACGGTCCACTCCACGTCGGCGAGGGCGCCCCGGCCGAGCTTGAGGTGGCGGTGGGGGTCGGCGCCGCGTGGCAGCCGCTCGCTCTCCACCCGGGCCTTGATCCGGCGGATCTCCTTGAGCTCGGCGGCGTTCAGGCCGCCGCGGCGCCAGCGCAACGGGTCGATCAGCTCGACGAACTGCTCACCGAGGTCGATCTCCCCGGCGATCGGGCGGGCCCGGGTCAGCGCCTGGGCCTCCCAGGGCGCCGACCAGCGGGCGTAGTAGTCACGGTAGGACGCCAGCGAACGGACGAGGGGCCCGTTACGTCCTTCGGGACGCAGGTTGGCGTCGACGGCGAGGGCCGGCTCCGGACCGGTCATCGAGAGCAGACGGCGCAGCTCGGAGCACAGGTCGACGGCCGCGGCCTGGGCCTCGTGGGCCGGTACGCCGGGGATCGGGTCGGCGACGAACATGACGTCGGCGTCGCTGGAGTAGCTGATCTCGCGCCCGCCGAGGCGGCCCATCGCGATCACGGCCATCCGTACCGGCAGGGCGCCACGTTTCGCGCGCACCGAGTCGGCCGCCGCCACCAGGGCACCGTCGAGTGCCGCGACCGCGCAGTCGCTGAGCGCGTGGCCGACGGTGTCGATGTCGCTGAGCCCGACCACGTCGGCGACCCCGGTGCGGATGATCTCGCGACGCCGCACGGCCCGCGCCGCCGTCGCCGCGGCCACCGGATCGCCCTCGTGCCGGGCCGCTCCCCGGCGCACCGAGCTGATCATGGCCTTCAGCGGCTGGGGCTGGAGCACCTCGTCGGTCTCCAGCAGGGCCACCGCCTCGGGGCTGCGCTGCAGCAGCTCGGCGACCAGCTGGCTGGACGACAGCACGTGGGCCAGCCGCTCGGCCGCGGCGCCGGAGTCGCGCAGCATCTTCAGGTACCAGTGGGTGGAGCCGAGTGCGTCGGACAGCCGGCGGAAGTCGAGCAACCCGGCATCCGGGTCGGCGCCGTCGGCGAACCAGCCGAGCATCACCGGCAGCAGCTGGCGCTGGATGGCCGCCCGCCGCGAGACACCGGTGGTGAGCGCGCTGATGTGCCGCAGCGCACCGGCCGGGTCGCGGTAGCCGAGGGCGGCCAGGCGCACCCGGGCGGCCTCCGGGGTGAGCCGGGCCTCGTCGCTGGTGAGCTCCGCCGCAGCGGCCAGAAGCGGCCGGTAGAAGAGCTTCTCGTGCAGCCGGCGGACCTCGCGGGCCTGCCGGCGCCAGAGGTCGGTGAGCTGGTCGGCCGGATCGGCGCGGAACCCGAACTCGCGGCCCAGGCGGCGCAGGTCTCTCACCCCGCTGGGCACCACGTGGGTGCGCTGCAACCGGAACAGCTGGATGCGGTGCTCCAGCGCACGCAGCATGCGGTAGGCCCGGTCGAACTCGGCCGCGTCGGCCCGGGCCACGTAGCCGAAGGTGCTCAGGGCCTCCAGACCGAGCAGAGTGTTGGGAGTGCGCAGCCGGGTGTCGATCCGGCCGTGCACGAGTTGCAGCAGCTGCACCGAGAACTCGACGTCGCGCAGGCCGCCCGCGCCGAGCTTGAGCTCGCGGTCGGCGTCGGGGCCCTTGAGCTGTTCCTCCACCCGGCGGCGCATGGCCTGCACGTCGGGCACGAAGTTCTCCCGCTCGGCGGCCTGCCACACCATCGGCTCGATGCCGGCCAGGTACCGCGCGCCCAGGTCGGCGTCGCCGGCCACCCGACGGGCCTTGAGCAGGGCCTGGAACTCCCAGGTCTGGGCCCAGCGCTCGTAGTAGGCCAGGTGACTCGTGAGGGTGCGCACCAGCGGGCCGTTACGCCCCTCGGGCCTCAGGTTGGGGTCGACCGGCCAGAGGGTGCCCTCCGGCGTGGCCTTCGAGCAGACCAGGCCGAGCGTGCTGGCCAGCCGGGTGCCCTCGGAGATCGCCTGGTGATCCTCCGCGCCCTCGACCGCCTCCACGACGTAGATCACGTCGACGTCGCTGACGTAGTTGAGTTCCCGCCCGCCGCACTTGCCCATCCCGATCACGGCCATGCGGCAGTTCTCACCGTGGCCCGGCAAGGTGCCCCGGGCCACCGCGAGCGCGGCCTCCAGCGAGGCCGAGGCCAGGTCGGCGAGGATCGCGGCGACGGTGGGCATGATGCCCAGCGGATTGTCGGCGGCCAGGTCCCGGGCGGCCAGGCCGAGCAGGCGGCGGCGGTAGGCCACGCGCAGGGCGTCGGTGCCCTCGTCCTGCGTGAGCGTGCTGACGGGGGTCGCGGCGTCGGGATCGGCGCCGACGGCACGCAGCAGCTCGGCCCGCAGCCCGTCCGCGGTGAACGAGGAGAAGGGCGCCGGCGGAGCGCCCTCGAGGTACTCCCGGGCGTGGCCGTGGTGGTCGACGGTGTGGTCGGCCTGATCACCCGGCCGGGTCACCGGGAAGTCGTCGTCGCCGCCCAGTTCGCCGTCGATGACGGGCCACTGCCAGGGATGACGGACGAGGTGGTCGCCGAGGGCGCCCGACCCGCCGAGCACGGCGAACAGGCGCCGGGCGGTGAGGTCGTCGCGGTGCAGGGCGCGGGACAGCTGGGCCACGGGGCCACCGCCCTGGGACAGACGTTCCAGCACGTCGGGCGTGAGACCGCCCAGACCGCCGGGCACCGTGTCGCAGTTGGCCAGCGACTCGACCATCCGGCCCAGCGCGGCCAGCGCCAGGTCCGGGTCCGGACTGTCGGCCAGGGCACTCAGCAGTCGCTCGCCGGGCAGGGGCCGCTCGCCGGTGAGCAGGCCGGACTCCCCGGCCGGCTCGGCCTCGAGCATCTCGATCAGGCCCGGCGTGCTGAGCACCCGCTCCGCGGCGCCGGGATCGGCGAAACCGAACCGGGCCAGACGGGCGGCGAAACTTGCCTGGCGCGCAGTTGTCACATGACCCACCGTAATGCGCCCGTGCTCGCCGCGCGGAAGAGACCACCGGCAAACACCATTTCCTCCGTGATCATGCAAAACCTCCCCAGAGTTCTAGAACTGTTGCCCTGAGAGTTCTAGAACTTCGGGGAGGTTTTGCATGATCACGGAGAAGAAGGGCTCGGGCTGGGCTGGTCAGCCGAGTTGGGCGGCGAAGGCCGCCGCGTGGGCCAGGGAGGTCTGGGCCTGGATCTGCTGCGTCGCGTGGACCTGGGCCATCACGGCCTGCGGGTCGGCCGGTAGCCCGTTGCTCGCGGCGCCCTTGACCACCCACTCGCCGAAGCCGTCGTCGGGGACCTCCGGGTGGTACTGCACCGCCCAGGCGTTCTCCCCGACCCGGAACCCCTGATGGGGATAGACCTTTCCGGTCACCAGGAGTTCGGCGCCGGGTGGCAGGACGGTGATGGCGTCGCCGTGGAAGTGCCGTACCGGCCACTGCGCGGAGCCCAGCCGGTCTCCGATCACACCGAAGTACGGGTCGGCGTCGGCCTCCGGCAGCGCGGTCACGGTGGTGACGCCGATCTCGAAACCGGCACTTCCCCGGACGACCTCACCGCCGCAGGCGAGCGCCAGCAGCTGGGCGCCCAGGCAGATGCCCAGGGTCGGCACCCGGTCCGAGACCGCGCGTGACATCAGCGCGCGGACGGCCGGGAGCCACGGGGCCACCTCGTCGTCCCACGCCGCCATCTCGCCGCCCAGCACGACCAGGCCCGCGTACTCGTCCAGGTCTTCGGGCAGCCGGTCGCCGCGATACGGGCGCACGATCTGGGAACCGATACCGAACGAGGCCAGCCCGTCACCGAACAATGCGGGCGGGCAAGTGCTCTCGTGCTCGACAACCAGAATCACAGGCAGCATCCAAGCACGCGTCAGGAGGTCCCGGCCGTGTACAGGGCGGAGATCTCCGCCGCACTCAGAGCCCGGTCCCAGAGCGCCACCTCGTCCACCGTGCCCAGGGCGGACTCGTTGAAACCGGGAGCACCGACCGTCACCCTCGCGGTGGTCGAGACGAGCTGGCCGGCTCCGGTGACGGTGGCCGAGCCGACCGGCGCCCCGTCCCGGTAGAGCCGCACGGCCGACCCGTCCCAGGTACCGACGTAGAAGTGCCAGGCGTGATCGGTGGGCACCGGGGCGTACGCGACCGGCCGGGACGGACTGCCCGCGGTCAGGTCGAGCAGCAGACGCATGGAGGTCAGGTCGCTGCTGAGGGCCAGCATGTAGCTGACCCCGCCGCTGCCGGAGGAGGCGTACTTGGCCACGACGCGGCCGTTCTGGGTACTGGTGCCGGTGGCAGGCATCTTCCACCAGGCCATCACGGTCATCGGGCCGCGCAGGTCCAGGGTCGCCGGGGCAGCGGCCGTCTGTGTGCCCTGGGCCGTGCCGGACAGGCCGAGAGCCCGTCCCGCGGGTGCCGAGAGGGCTCCCGGGAGCCCGGCCGCGGGCCCGCCGGAGTGAGCCATCGGGTTGCCGCCGGTGAGGTCCGCCGCCGTCGGGCCCGACGCCTCGTCCAGGGGCCAGTAGGAGACGGGGTGCAGCGAGCGGACCTTCTGGCCGAACACCGACCAGGTACCGGACCCGAGACTGAACGCCGTGCCGGTGGCGCCGGTGAACTGGGCCGTGCTCGCCGGTGTCAGGGTGATGAGAGCCAGCAGCCCGACCGCCGGGACGGTCACCAGCACCACCCTGCGGTGCCGCCGCACGATCCGGGCCGGCCCGGCGAGGCACCCGGCCGCCAGCGCCCGCAGCCGGCCGGTCACTGCCCCGGCCCGGGTGACCCGGGCCGGGCGATCAGCACCGGCGTCCGGCGACGGACGGCCAGGTCTGGCATCAGTTCGGGCTCCCGATCCGGTCTGGGGCCCCGGCGCGGGCACCCGCTGCCTGGATCAGTCGCCCAGAACCCGCCGTTCCTGAGGCCGCCGGGCCCGGATCAGCCGATCAGTGGTCTACGAGCCTCAGGGCCTCAGAGCAGGGGCAGATAGCGCTTGAGCTCGAACGGCGTGACCTGGCTGCGGTACTCGGCCCACTCCGCGCGCTTGTTGCGCAGGAAGAAGTCGAACACGCCCTCGCCCAGGGTCTCGGCGACGAACTCGGAGTCTTCCATGATCGAGATCGCCCGGTCGAGGTTCTCCGGCAGCCGGGTGATGCCCATGGACCGGCGCTCGGCCTCGGTCAGCGACCAGACGTTGTCGTCGGCGCCCTCGGGCAGTTCCAGGCCCTGCTCGATGCCCCGCATACCGGCGGAGAGCATGAGCGCGTAGGCCAGGTACGGGTTGCAGGCGCTGTCCAGGCCGCGGTACTCGATGCGGGTGGACTGGCCCTTGCCCGGCTTGTACATCGGCACCCGGATCAGCGCCGAGCGGTTGTTGTGACCCCAGCAGACGTAGGCCGGGGCCTCGGCGCCGCCCCAGATGCGCTTGTACGAGTTCACCCACTGGTTGGTGACCGCGGTGATCTCGGCGGCGTGGGTGAGCAGACCGGCGATGAACTGCCGGCCGATCTTGCTGAGCTGGTACTCGGCGCCGGCTTCGTGGAAGGCGTTCTGGTCGCCCTCGAACAGCGAGACGTGGGTGTGCATGCCCGAGCCCGGGTGCTCGTTCAGCGGCTTGGGCATGAACGAGGCGAACAGCCCCTGCTCCAGCGCCACCTCCTTCACCACGGTACGGAAGGTCATGACGTTGTCGGCCATGGTCAGCGCGTCGGCGTAGCGCAGGTCGATCTCGTTCTGGCCCGGGCCGGCCTCGTGGTGGCTGAACTCGACGGAGATACCCATCGACTCCAGCACGCCGATCGCGGCGCGGCGGAAGTCGTGCGTGGTGCCGCGCGGCACGTGGTCGAAGTAGCCCGCCTGGTCGACCGGCTCGGGCTCCACGCCGTCCGAGTTCGGCTCCTTGAACAGGTAGAACTCGATCTCGGGGTGGGTGTAGAAGCTCAGGCCGTGCTCGGCGGCCTTGTTCAGCGAGCGCTTGAGCACGTTGCGCGGGTCCATCATCGCCGGCTCACTGCCCGGGGTGAGGATGTCGCAGAACATCCGCGCGGTGCCGTGCAACTCACCGCGCCAGGGCAGCACCTGGAACGTCGAGGGGTCGGGCTTGGCCAGCATGTCGGCCTCGTGCACGCGGGCCAGGCCCTCGATGGCCGAGCCGTCGAAGCCGATGCCCTCCGCGAACGCGCCCTCCAGTTCAGCCGGGGCGATCGACACGCTCTTCAGCGAGCCGAGGATGTCGGTGAACCAGAGCCGGATGAACCGGATGTCCCGCTCCTCGATCGAGCGGAGGATGAACTCCTGCTGCCTGTCCATGCCGGTCCCTTCCTTGTTCCGTAGCGCGCGCCGGTGTGATTCCACCGGTACTGCGGAGCCTGCCAGATGCAGGGTTCATCAGAGCACTCGCCGTACCGCTCAGTTGCCCCTGGGCAGCCTACGGTGGCGCAACTACTCCCCCAGCCCTAGGGGGCCGGGAGGTGCCCCCACTCCCCCAGGTCGGTTCGGCACTTCGAACGCCCAGGTGAACGGTAAGCGTGTGATCGCCCGCACGTTCCACCCCGTCGCCGGGACGCCGCGCAGGAGGACCATGGGAGGCGGGCCCGCCCGACCGGCGGGCACCCCCAGGTCTGCCACGGAAGGACACCGCTGATGAACCAGCAGCCCGAGGAACCGGCGCCGTACGGCGGCGCCCGGACCACGCCCGACGCCACCGATGTCGTGCTGAAGAAGATCCGCATCCCGCACCTGCACCAGATGAAGGCCCGCGGCGAGCGCTGGGCGATGCTGACCGCCTACGACCAGCTGTCGGCGGCCGTGTTCGACGCCGCGGGCATCCCGGTGCTCCTGGTCGGCGACTCGGCCGCGAACAACGTCTACGGGCACGGCACCACGCTGCCGGTCACGCTGGACGAGCTGATCCCGCTGGTGCGGGCCGTGGCCGGGGCGTCGGCACACGCCCTGGTGGTGGCCGACCTGCCGTTCGGCAGCTACCAGGGCTCACCGCAGCAGGCGTTCGAGAGCGCCGTGCGGCTGATGAAGGAAGGGCTGGCGCACGCGGTGAAGCTCGAGGGCGGCGCGGCGATGGCCCCCACGGTGAAACTGCTCACCGACGCCGGTATCCCGGTGATGGCCCACATCGGTTTCACCCCGCAGAGCGAGCACACGCTGGGCGGTTACCGGGTGCAGGGGCGGGGGGAGAACGCGCAGAGCTTGGTGGACGACGCGCTGGCGCTCCAGGAGGCCGGCGCCTTCTCGCTGGTGATGGAGATGGTTCCGGCCCCGGCCGCGGCCGCGGTGACCAAGGCCCTCGACATCCCGACGGTGGGGATCGGCGCCGGGCCCGACTGTGACGCCCAGGTGCTGGTCTGGACCGACATGGCCGGCTTCACCGACCATGGGGCGGGGAAGACGCCGCGCTTCGTGAAGAAGTACGCCGACCTGCGCGGCATCCTGACCCAGGCCGCGCAGGAGTACGCCCGCGACGTGCGGCACGGCACCTTCCCGGCACCGGAGCACTCCTTCGAGGAGTAACTCCTACTTGTCGTCCCAGCGGCGGTCTTCCTCGTCCCACGCCTCGGTGCGGGCGCGGGCCGACTCCAGGGCCTGCTGGGCGGCCTCGCGGGTGGGGTAAGGACCCATCACGTCCTTGCCCTGCCCCTTGCCGGTGGTGGACTCCACCTGTCCGGTCGACAGGTTGTACCAGTACTGCACAGCACCTTCGCTCATGATCACGACGATAGCCCCGGGCCGCCGGGGCCGCCCCCGCAGCGGCATCGTGACTGGTCGTAGGCACCGCGGGTGCCACCTCGTCCTCCATTTCGGGCTCGTCGGGAAAGCCGTTCAAGCACCCGCGGGTAGGCACCGATGTTGGCTGCATCACCTTCCGCTCTCACGGATGAGACCGGCCGTGAGACACCTTGCCCGGGGGCATCTTCGTCATGGACCTACGTATCGGCGGGACACCCGTGTCCGCCGCCCAGATCGCTCTGTCGCCGGCCAACCCCGACGGCAACCCGGCCGGGTCGCAATCGGGCGCCTGGTCGTCGGCCACCGGCGACCCACACCAGAACCCTTCTCGCGGAAAGAGCTTCGGCTCGATCGCCGACGGGTTCAGTGACGCCGGGGCGACCGACGGCGACACCTACCTGACCGCACTGTTCGAGCAGTACGTCAACTACCGCGGCCCCAAGCGCGGCACCGTGGAGAACCCGCTCTCCCCGAGCAACATCACCGCCGTGCAGACGGTCGCCATGAACCGCCTCGAGGGAGGTCGGCTGGACGTCCTCGTCTGACCCTTGCCCAAGACCGCCGGTCACCGGCAACACCCTCCAACACCCGGCATCGCCGAACTGCCCGCCCTGCCCACAGCCCTAGACTGCCGGGCTATGAGCACGATGTCGGGAAGCAAGCCGTCCGCCCCACTGGGCACGCTGGTGCCCGGAACGGTCAGCCCGCGCCGGGCCGTGCCAGCCGACATCCCTCGCCCGGAGTACGTGGACAGGCCCGCGCCGGCCAGGTACACCGGCTCCGAGATCAAGGACGCCGCCACCATCGAGCTGATGCGCGAGGCCGGCCGGATCGCCGGGGCCGCGCTCGCCGAGGTGGGCCGGCACGTCGAGCCGGGCGTCACCACCGACGAACTCGACCGCATCGGGCACGAGTTCCTGCTCGACCACCACGTGTACCCGTCCACGCTGGGCTACAAGGGTTTCCCGAAGTCGCTGTGCACCAGCCTGAACGAGGTGATCTGCCACGGCATCCCGGACTCCACGGTGGTGCGCGACGGCGACATCATCAACATCGACATCACCGGCTACCTGACCCGCGACGGGCTCGGCGTGCACGGCGACTGCGACGCGACGTTCCTGGCCGGAGACGTGGACGAGGAATCGCGCCTGCTGGTCGAGCGCACCCACGAGGCGATGATGCGCGGCATCAAGGCCGTGCGGCCCGGGCGTCAGATCAACGTCATCGGGCGCGTGATCGAGGCCTATGCGAAACGTTTCGGCTACGGCGTGGTCCGTGACTTCACCGGGCACGGCATCGGTACCGGTTTCCACACCGGCCTGGTGATCCCGCACTACGACGCGGCGCCCCGGTTCGACACGGTGATCGAGCCCGGCATGACCTTCACGATCGAGCCGATGCTCACGCTGGGCACGCCCGAGTACGACCTGTGGGCCGATGCCTGGACGGTCGTCACGAAAGACCGCAGGCGTACGGCCCAGTTCGAGCACACCCTCCTGGTGACCGAGACCGGCGCCGAGATCCTCACCCTGCCCTGACCTGCCCTGACCTGCCCTGACCCGCCCTGACTGCCAGCCTGTTGAAGGAAGCCATGAGCTCTTCTGAAATGAACGCATCCACCAGCGGTTTCGGCATCGACATCGGCGGCTCCGGCATCAAGGGCGCCCCGGTCGACCTGGCCGGGGGCCGGTTCTCGGCCGAGCGCCTGCGCATTCCCACGCCGTCGCCGTCCACCCCCGGCGCGGTCGCCGACGTGGTGGCGCAGATCGTCGAGAGCTTCGGCGACGCGTCGGGCACCGGCCCGGTGGGCGTCACCTTCCCGGCGGTGATCCAGCACGGGATCGCCCGCACCGCGGCGAACGTGGACGACGCGTGGATCGACACCGACGTGGACACGCTGTTCAGCGCCCGGCTGGGCCGCCGCGTGCACGTGGTGAACGACGCCGACGCGGCCGGTGTGGCCGAGGCCCGGTTCGGCGCCGCGAAGGACACCAAGGGCCTGGTCATCATGGCCACGCTCGGCACCGGGATCGGCTCGGCCGTGCTGCTCGACGGGCGCCTGGTGCCCAACACCGAACTGGGGCACCTGGAGATCGAAGGTCACGACGCCGAGCACCGGGCCGCCGACAGCGCGCGCGAGCGCGAGGACCTGTCCTGGGAGAAGTGGGCCCACCGCCTGCAGACCTATTTCCGCACGGTGGAGAACCTCTTCTGGCCCGACCTGATCGTGGTCGGTGGCGGGGTGAGCAAGAAGAGCGCGAAGTTCCTGCCCCTGCTCGACCTGCGCACGCCGATCGTGTCGGCGCAGCTGCTGAACGACGCGGGCATCATCGGGGCGGCGGTGCTGGCGGCCGAGGCCCCCGAGGCCCCGGCCACGCCGGCTGTCTGATGTCTACCGATGACTGCTGACGTCTGCTGACATCGGGGCCGGGCCACTCAGTCGAGCGGCTCGGCCAGACTGGCGCTGGTCTCGGCGACCATGCGGAAGTAGTCCATCGCTCCGTCCTCCCCCATGTGCTTGCTGGCGATCGTCGCCGACAGCGAGGCGAGAGCGGTGACGAAGGACAGCTGCTCGGTGCCCTCCAGCTCACGCAGGATGAACGACATGGCCTCGTGGTCGCCCAGCATCTGGAAACGGATGAAGGCGGCGGCACGCTGATTGGCGAGGGCGGCAGCCCGTTGCTCTGCGGAAAACACGAGAACCCTTCTGGTCGACTCCCCGTTTCCCCAGTATGCGGACGCCCCGCCCCCCGCTGTCACTATTCGTAGACAAACACCCACCAGGGTGAATGCCGCCAGTGACAGTGCGTGGCGATGAGTGGCGGACGAGGTGGACTGTAAGCCGGATCTTGTACCGGGCCGGGCGAACCCGGACCGGCGACGACCATCCATCTCGGGGTGACGTTGCCGTCACCCTCATGCGGCCTACCCGGATGCTCGGCGGGCAGCCTCGAACGCATCCTGTCTGGCCTTGCTCCGGGTGGGGTTTACCTAGCCGCTCCGGTCACCCGGAGCGCTGGTGGTCTCTTACACCACCGTTTCACCCTTACCGACAGCTCTGACGAGCAGCCGGCGGTCTGTTTTCTGTGGCACTGTCCCGCGGGTCACCCCGGGTGGGCGTTACCCACCACCCTTGCCCTGTGGAGTCCGGACTTTCCTCGGCGAACGGCAAGCCGTCCGACGCGGTCGCCCGTCCACCTCGTCCGCCGTGAACATCCTAGGGCCTGCACTGTCGACCACGCGCAACCCTCCCCGGTTCCGCCGGATCGTGTGCCTTCATTGCGCCGTCACCACAACGAATGCACACGATCACGGCCATCGAGGGGCGCCGGGTCCCTGCACCCCACCGCCACCGCCCTCGACCGCCCCCGGATGACCCCGGACGACACTGATGCCTTCCCGTCCCGGCCTTCTCGTTCACCTGCACGACTCCCCCACTTCATCCCTGCCCCGCGCGTCATTTGGCCCTAAAACACCTCATCTTTCCCTTCGCCTACTGGTCGCTCACTGCACACGTTCGTTCACCCGGAGCTTCACGGATGTGGACAAGCTTGGTGGGACGGGGGTGCATCCAGGTGGACCGCCCCCCTCCCTGACGAGCTCCACGGAGGTACGGGACATGACTGCTTCAGACGGGGCGACGGGCGGCAAGGGCCGACGGGCGAGAGTGGGCATCGCGCTGAGCGTGGCGGCGACCATCGGGATCACCACCTGGGCGACCACCACCGCTCACGCGACGGCTCCCGCGCCGGCGAGCACGACGTCCACCATCGAGACGAAGGCCGCGGCGAAGACCGTGACCGCCCAGCTGCTGGCGTTCAACGACCTGCACGGGCACATGACCTCGGACGGCCTGTCGATCAGCGCGAAGACCTCCACCTCGAAGGGCGCGGGCTACGTCACCGCGGGCGGGGTGGCCTGGCTGGCCGCGAAGATCGCGAAGGCGAAGAAGGACAACCCGAACTCACTGGTGCTCTCGGTCGGTGACCAGATCGGCGGCAGCCCGCTGATCTCGGGGTATTACCACGACGAGGGCACGATCGAGTCGATGAACAAGTTCGTCGATGTCGCCGTGGTGGGCAACCACGAGTTCGACGAGGGCACGGCCGAGCTGCGGCGCATCGTGAACGGGGGCTGTCACCCGACCGACGGCTGCTCCCCCGTATCGCCGACGTTCAAGGGCGCCTCGTTCGACATGCTCGCGGCCAACGTGATCAGCAAGAAAACCGGTACGTCGATGCTGCCGGGCTACGTGATCAAGAAGGTGGGCGGCGCGAAGATCGGCATCATCGGCACGGTCACCCCCGACACGGTCGACCTGGTCGACAAGGCCGGGATCAAAGACGTGAAGTTCGTCGCCGAGGCCCCGGTGATCAAGAAGCTGGCCAAGCAGCTGCGGGCCCAGGGGGTGGACGCGGTCATCGCCATGACCCACAACGGCGCCGACCCGACGCCGCGCAGCCCGATCAACTCCTGCGTGAACCTGGCCGGCCCGGTGAAAGACCTGACGCAGCAGGTCGCGGGCTCGGTGGACGCCGTGCTCAGCGCCCACACCCACCAGGCCTTCATCTGCAAGGTCAACGGCACGCTGCTGACCAGCTCGGCGTCGTACGGGCGGCTGCTGACCAAGATCAAGGTCACGATGAACACGTCCACGCACCAGGTCACGAAGATCAGCGCGGGCAACGTGGTCGTCAACCACTCGGGCACGAGCAGCAAGAGCGTGCGCACGGTGGTGAACCGCTACAAGAAGGCGACCGACAAGATCGCGGGCAAGAAGGTCACGACGCTCAAGCAAGACCTCACCCGCACCCTGACCCGCAACGGTGAGTCGTACCTGGGCCGCACCATCGCCGACGCCCAGCTGGCCGCCACGAAGCCGAAGTCCAAGGGCGGGGCGCAGATCTCGATCATCAACCGGGGTCTGGCCCGGATGAACCTGGAGAAGGGCAAGGTCACCTACGGCCAGGTCTACGACGCCCAGCCGTTCGGGTTCCGCCTGGTCACGATGACCATGACCGGCACCCAGATCGACGCGATGCTGGAGAGCACGTTCTGCCAGGAGGCCGCGGTGGACAACGACAACCGCATGCCCATCGAGGTCAGCAAGAGCTTCTACTACAGCTTCGACATGGACAAGAAGTGCGGTCACCTGATCCGGATCCGCGACATGCGCCTGAACGGCCGGCGCATGTACGCGGCGAAGAAGTACCGGGTCACGACCATCGACTTCTTCTCCAACGGTGGTAGCAGCCTGAAGGGCTTCAAGGACGGTACGAACAAGGTCACCGGGGTGCTCGAGCGGGACGCCCTGGCGCAGTACCTGAAGAAGCACCCGAACCTGGGCCTGCCGCACGGCACCCGGATCAAGTCCCTGTAACCCGCGTCTGCTCTTTCTTCGTTCGTGATCATGTGAACTTTCCCGGGGAAAGTTCACATGATCACGACGTTGGTTGTGGACGACGTAAACTCCCGGCGTGCTCGTCTTGCTACCCCCCTCGGAATCCAAGGCCGTTCCCCCGAAACGAGGTACGGCCGTCGCGGTCGATCAGCTGTCGTTCCCCGAACTGACCGATCTGCGCAAGCAGGTGCTGGAGGCACTCACCGAGGTCAGCGCCCGCCCGGACGCTCTCGAACGGCTCGGCGTGGGCGCGTCTCTCACCGACGAGGTGGCCCGTAACCTCACGCTGCACACCGCCCCGGCCCGACCGGCCCACCAGGTCTACACCGGCGTCCTCTATGACGCTCTCGACTGGGCCACGCTCTCCCCCGAGGCCCGCCGGCGGGGCAACAGGCGGGTGCTCGTCATCTCGGCGCTGTGGGGAGTCCTGCGCCCCGGCGACAAGGTGCCCTCGTACCGGCTGTCGATGGACGGCGAACTCCCCACCCTGGGCCCGCTGGCCCGGCACTGGCGCGGTGAGCTGCCCGGGGTGCTGGCCGCGGCCGCCGGGAAGCGCGGCGTGATCGTCGACTGCCGGTCCGGTCCCTACGTGGCCGCCGCCCCGGTCTCGTCGTTCCCCGCCGACGTGGCCGCGCGCACCGTCGCGGTGCGGGTGCTGCGTGAGACCGCCGGCAAGCGCTCGGTGGTGAGTCATCTGGCCAAGCACACCCGCGGTGAGGTCACCCGGTTCCTGCTGGAACAGGATGCCGATCCACGCTCGGTGCCCGAACTGCTCCCGGTCATCGCCGGTCGCTGGCCCTCCGAGCTGACGGAGCCGGCCCGACCCGGCGCCCCCTGGACCCTCGACGTGATCCTGCGCGACTGAGTCCCCTCCATCCCCCGTGATCATGCAAACATTCCCCGTGATCGCGCCCCCGCCGGGGAACCTTCGCATGATCACGAACGAGGAGAGGTGCCGTGACCCCCGAGGAGTTCCGTGTCGCCGGTCATCAGCTGATCGACTGGATTGCCGACTACCGCACCCGCGTCCCCGATCTGCCGGTGCAGGCGCAGGTGAAACCGGGCGAGGTGACGGACGCGCTGCCTTCGACCCCTCCTGCGGATCCGGTCGGGATCGACTCGCTGCTCAAGGATCTCGACGAGATCATCGTGCCCGGCCTGATGATGGTGCAGCACCCGCGGCACACCGGCTGGTTCCCCTCGAATGCCTCTCTCGCTTCGGTTCTCGGCGACATCACCTCGTCGGGCATCGGGGCGCTGGGTATCTCCTGGCAGTCGGCTCCCGCGCTGACCGAGCTGGAAGGGGTGGTCTGCGACTGGATGCGGCAGCTCACCGGTCTTTCCGAGGGCTGGAAGGGCGTCATCCAGGACACCGCGTCGACCGGTTGCCTGGTCGCGTTGCTGGCCGCCCGCGAGCGCGCCGCCGACTACGTCAGCGAGCGCGGCGGGATGCAGTCGCTGCCCGCGCCGCTGACCGTTTACGCGTCCGAGCACGCCCACTCGGCGATTCCGAAAGCCGCTCTGCTGGCTGGTTTCGGGCGCGACAACATCCGCAGTATCCCGACCGGTTCGTCCTTCGCTCTCGACACCGCCTCGCTGCGCGCGGCGATCGAGAAAGACGTCGATGAAGGACGCTTACCAGCAGCGATCGTGGTCAGTCTCGGCACGACGGCGACCACGGCTTTCGACCCGCTCGCCGAGATCATGGAAATAGCCGCCGCGCACGGAATCTGGGTGCACATCGACGCAGCGATGGCCGGTTCGGCCCTGCTGCTGCCCGAATACCGCTGGATGATCGAGGGAATCGACGGTTTCACCACGCCTTCGGGCGTAACGGTTCCGCCCGCCGACTCGCTGGGCTGGAACCCACACAAGTGGATGGGCACGATCCTCGACACCTCGCTGCTCTACGTGCGCGAACCCGACCGGCTGGTGCGGGTGATGTCGACGAACCCGAGTTTCCTGCGCAACAGCGTGTCGGGTGAGCGGGTCGCGACCGAGTACCGCGACTGGGGAATCCCGCTGGGCCGTCGTTTTCGCGCCCTGAAGCTGTGGTTCCACCTGCGGCTGGACGGGGTGGCCGCGATCCAGGACCGGCTGCGCCGCGACCTGGCCAACGCCCGGCGCCTGGCGGCGCTGGTCGCGGCGGAACCGGGCTGGACCGTGGTGGCACCGGTGCAGTTGCAGACCGTGTGCGTGCGGCACGAGCCGGTGGTGAAGCGCGGGACGGAAGACGCCGGTGGGCGCCCCCTGAGCGGCGAGGCTCTGGACGCACACACCCTGGCCTGGGCGGATGCCCTGAATCGCAGCGGCGTGGGCACGGTGACGCCCGCGGTGGTGGGCGGACGCTGGACGGTGCGGATCTCGATCGGCGTGGAGACCACGGAATGGCCTGACGTGGAAGCGGTCTGGACCGCAGCGAAAAACCTGGCCGGCCGGGACATCGCCGTGCAGAGCCAGGTCACGACGGCGACGGTCGGCGACAGTGGGGCGAGCGGCGCATGACCACCGGTGGACCCAGGAACCCGGATGACCCGCAACCCGACGGGCGGCCAACCGCCCACCCGCTCACCGATGCCGCGACGAGTGCCGTCACGCTGATCCGCGCACCGGCACTGTCCGACGTGGCCGAGTATGCCTACGCCGCCACCGCTCCCCCGGGCGCCCGCCTGATCTTCCTGGCCGGGTCCTGCCCCCTGCACCAGGACGGCACCACCGCGGCGGTCGGTGACTACGCGGGGCAGGCCGCCGTCTGCCTGGAGAACCTGGTCGTCGCGCTGGCGGCCGCGGGGGCCCGGCTGACCGACGTGATCAGCACCCGGGTGCTGGTGGCGTCGTCACGGCAGCCGGACCTGGTGGCCGCCTGGCAGGTTGTGCGGGACGCGTTCGGTGACCACGACGTGCCGAGCACCCTGATGGGCGTCACGGTGCTCGGCTACGACGATCAGCTCGTGGAGATCGAGGCGGTCGCCGCCGTCGTGGACTGAACGGCTCGGACTGAACAGCCCGGCCGAACAGTGCTGTGCCGGTCAGCCCAGGGCGCGGTCGAGGTCTTCGAGCAGGTCGTCGATGTCTTCCAGGCCCACCGAGATACGCACCGTGCCGTCGGTGATGCCGGCCGCGAGGCGGGCCTCGGGGGTGAGGCGGCGGTGGGTGGTGGTGGCCGGGTGGGTGGTCATCGACTTGGCGTCACCCAGGTTGTTGGAGATGTCGATGATCTGGAGCCGGTCGAGGAAGGCGAACGCGGTGTCTTTGCGGCCCTCGCCGGAGCCGAGCTCGAAGGTGACGACCGTACCGCCGGCACTCATCTGTGCCTTGGCCAGCTCGTACTGCGAGTGGCTGGGCAGGTGCGGATAGGTGACCCGGCCGACGCGGGAGTCGCCCTCGAGGAACTGCGCGATCCGCAGCGCCGAGACGCACTGGTGATCGACGCGCAGCCGCAGCGTCTCCAGGCCCTTCAGCAGCACCCAGGCGTTGAACGGGCTCATCGAAGGGCCCGTGTGGCGCATCAGGTTCTGCACCTTCTCGTTGATGAAGTCTTCCGGCCCGAGGATGGCCCCACCCAGCACGCGGCCCTGACCGTCGATGTGCTTCGTGGCCGAGTAGACGACGATGTCGGCGCCCAGCTCGAGCGGCTTCTGCAGCAGCGGGGTGGCGAACACGTTGTCCACCACCACCTTCGCTCCCGCCGCGTGCGCCAGGTCGCTGACGGCGCGGATGTCGACCAGTTCCTGCGAGGGGTTGGACGGCGACTCGAAGAACACCGCCTGGGTGGGCACGCTCAGGGCCTTCTCCCACTGGGCCAGGTCGGGACCGTCGACGAACACGGTCTCCACGCCCCAGCGCGGCAGGATCTCGTCGAGGATGACGAAGCACGAGCCGAAGAGCGCCTTTGACGCCACGATCCGGTCACCGGCGCCCAGCAGCGCGGCCAGGGCGTTGAACACCGCGGACATGCCGGTGGCGGTGGCGAACGCGGCCGGGGCGCCCTCGATGAGCCGCAGGCGCTCCTCGAACATCGACACCGTGGGGTTGCCGTAGCGCGAGTAGACGAAGTGGTCGAGCTCGCCCTTGAACGCGGACTCGGCCTCGCCCGCGGACTCGTAGGTGTAGCCCTGCGTCAGGAACAGTGCCTCGGACATCTCCGCGAAGTTCGACCGGACGAGGCCACCCCGCACGCTGAGCGTGGCGGGACGGCGGGTGTCGGGGGTATCGGGGGTGTCGTTGGTCATCTGCTCGTCTCTCGAAAATGGTGGACGTTCTGCGCATCCGGCGAGGATCCGCCGGGTGCCGTAGGTAGCCGGTTGCGGACCGGCCAGACCAACCGGGTCAGCCCGGACAGCCGGGTCAGCCCTGCTTCCAGGGCAGGCCCCGCACCTTCCAGCCGGCCGAGTTGCCCCGGTGGTTCTGGCCGTCGGGCGGCCCCTCGAAGCCTTCCAGAATGTTGTACGCCTGGGTGTAACCGGCAGCCGTGGCGGCCTCGGCGGCGGCCACCGACCGCACCCCCGAACGGCACAGGAACAGCACCGGCGCGGACTTGTCGGACGAGACGGCGCCCACCTGGTCGAGGAAGGCACCGTTGCGCGCACCCTCGGGGAAGGTCGTCCACTCCACCAGGGCCACGTCCTTGGCCAGGGCGGTCAGGTCGGGCACCCCGACGTACGACCACTCGGCCCGGGTGCGCACGTCGACCAGCACCGCGGCCGGGTTCGACTGCACCAGCTCCCAGGCCTGCTCGGGGGAAAGATCACCGGCGTATGCCATGTCGTCATGCCTCCAGGATGTTGGCCACGGCGGGTGAGGGCAGGACCACGGCCTGCCCGGCGACCACCCGCTCACCGTCGAAGGTCAGGGTGGGCGGACCGTACAGCTCGTACCCCTCGGCCAGCACCGCACTGACGCGCTCGCAGAACGAGCGGTCGTCGGGGCCGGTCAGCAACCTGTACCTGAGCCGATCGTCGTCTGCCACGGACCCAGTTCTACCTCAGCCCCCCGACAGCCATAAGACCAGGACCCATTCGCATGCGTGATCAACCCACCAGAACGGCAAGGAGAACCCCACTCAGCCCGTCCGTGATCATGCAAAACCTCCCCGGCATTCTAGAACTCTGGCCGCCACAGTTCTAGAACTCTGGGGAGATTTTGCATGATCACGGAGAAGGGCTGGAGGGATACTCGCCGCGCCCGGGGACACCTTGCCTGATCACGAAGAAGGGCATGGGGATGCTCGCCGCACACGGGGAAGGTTTGCCTGATCACGACAAGGTTGGGCGGGTGGGGGCTGCGTTCACCGACGCCACCTCGACCCCGCCGTCGGCCCAGAACCTCAGGGTCGTCACGCTCGCCGGGTCGATGCGCAGGCGCCAGAAGGCCTGGAGGCCGGCGTCGAGGGCGCTCGCGACCGCGGCGCGGATCGGGCCGGTGTGCGTGACCACGACCACCGACCGGCCGGCGTGCTCCGAACGCAACCGGGCCACGGCGTCCTCGATCCGGCTCTTCAGGTCGAGCACCGACTCACCACCCGGGGGCCGCGCCGACGCCGACCCGTGCCACAGCGCGTACTCGTGGGGCCAGCGGGAGGCGATCTCCCGGTAGGGCAGACCGTTCCAGTCACCCAGCCGCAGCTCGGCCCATTCCGGCGCGACCTGCGTCGGCACGCCCAGGTCCAGCGCCTGGGCGGTCTGGCGCGCCCGCAGCATGGGTGAGGTGAGCAAAGCGTCGGCCGGCCCGACCCGCACGGCGTGGGCCTGGGTGAACCCCTCGCCGGTCAGCTCCGGGCCGATCTCGTCGCCACCGCTGGGCACCTGGCCGGTGACCGCGGTGCTCGCGTGCCGGACCAGGTGCAGGGTGAGCGGCTCACCCAGGTCGGCTGTGCTCAGGTCGCTCGGGCCTGCTGTGCTCAGAGCCCGGATTCCGCCGTGCGCACCAGGATCCGGCTGCACTCCTCGCAGCGCACGACCTCGTTCTGCGGGGCGTTGCGGATACGGGCCAGGTCGTTCGGCGGCAGGGTCATCCGGCAGCCCTCACAGCGGCGCTGGTAGAGCTTGGCCGCACCGACGCCGTGGCTGGTCGCCCGGATGCGCTCGTACAGGGCGAGCAGGTCTTTCGGGATGCCGGCAGCGGCGTTCTCGCGGTCGCGAGCCTCGGCGTCGCTCTCGTCGGTCAGGGCCTCGAGGGCCTTGTCGCGGGCGGCAGCCGCCACGGCGATCTCGGCGACGACCTGCTCACGCTTCTCGGTAGCACCCCGGACGGCCGCCTCGGCGGTCTCCTGGCGCTCCATCACCTCGAGCTCGGCGTCTTCCAGCACACCCTGCCGGTGCGCCAGGCTCTCCAGCTCGTGCTGGATGGCCTGGAGATCTTTGGAGTTGCCCTGACCGGAGTCGAGACGGGCCTGGTTGCGCGCGACCCGCTGACGCACCTGCTCGACGTCACCCTCGGCCTTGGTCAGGTCGCGGGCCGCGTCGGTGGCCACCGTACGGGCCTTGATCAGCACGTCGTCGACGTCGGCGAGCTTCTTCTCGAGCTCGGCGATCTTCGCGAGCTCGGGCAGCGAACGCTGCTTGTGCGCGATCTGGGTGAGCCGGATGTCGTGCGCCTGCACGTCCAGCAGCCGCCACTGATCCTGAGCCGCCGCGGTCACCACAGAAATAATCCTCCTAGCCGAAACATCCCCCCGGAATGAGCCCAGCTTAGGGGAGGGCGGGGCCCCGGGGTCACCGCCGTGGCGTAGAGGTGCCCGGTGGCCGCCCGGCAAGCCCGATGGGGCCCACGGAGAACACCGCTACGAAGTGCCCCGCAGTAGGTGGTGGCCCCGGAGCCCCGCTCTCAGCGGACCATGCTGCCCGGGCTCGGGACGCGGAAGGTCCACGGGTCGGTACTGCGGGTGGACACGAGTACCTCCACCGGCTGCCCGGCATCGGCCAGGGCACCCTCCAGACGGTTGGAAACACCGGCCAGCCATGGCCATTCACTGGCCCAGTGAGCCACGTCGACGAGATAGGGCGGGCCGTCACCGGCGGCGTCACGGGCCTCGGACGCCGGGTGATGCCGCAGGTCGGCGGTCACGTAGACATCGGCGTCGGCCGCGCGCACGGCGTCGAACAGGGAGTCACCGGCGCCTCCGCAGACCGCCACCCGGCGCACCTCGGCGGTCGGGTCACCCGCCACGCGCACCCCCTGGGAGGTGCTGGGCAGGGCCTCGGCGACGAGCATGGCGAACTCGCGCAGGCTGGTCGGCTGCTCCAGCGTGCCGACCCGGCCGATACCCCGGGGGCGCGACCAGGCGGCCAGCTCGTACAGGTCGACGGCGGGCACCTCGTACGGGTGCGCGGTGCGCAGCGCGGCCAGGGCCTCGTGACGGCGCCGGCGGGGCAGCACCATCTCGATGCGCCGCTCCTGGACCGTCTCGCGCTCGCCCGGCGACCCGACCGCGGGGCTCGCGCCGGAACCCGGCACGAAGGTGCCCGTGCCCACCGCGGTCCAGGCGCAACGCTCGTACTCGCCGATCTCCCCCGCGCCGGCCGCCGAGAGGGCGTCGAGCACCTTCTCCACGGCCGTCTCGGGCACGAAGGTGACGAGTTTGTCCACCGGGTCGGCGGGGTCGGCCGACAGCGGCACCAGGTCGGTCAGGCCGAGCACCCGGGCCAGGGCGTCGGAGACGCCCGGCGCAGCCGCGTCGGCGTTGGTGTGCGCGGTGTAGAGCGCGCAGCCGCCGCGGATGAGCTGGTGGATCGTGCGGCCCTTGGGCGTGGTGACCGGCACGCCGTGGACGCCGCGCAGCAGCAGCGGGTGATGAGTGATGAGGAGGTCGGCGCGCCAGGCGAGCGCCTCCTCGATGACCGCCGGAGCCGGGTCGATCGCGAGCAGGATCCGCCGCACCTGCGCGCCCGGGTCGCCGCACACGAGACCCACGGCGTCCCAGTCACGCGCCCAGGCCGGGTCGTACATCCGCTCCATGACGGCAATGACGTCGGCGAGGGAAGGAGAAACGGCTTCGGAGGTCACTCTCAGACTCTATCGGGCACAGCGCGTTCATGTGTCATGACTTGGCGTGGTCTTCGACAAGCGTCCAAAGACATTGGTCAAAGCTGATGGAAGCTGACGGAACCAGGTTCGGTGGGACGGACCGGGCCGGCCCGTCCCACCAAGAAACACCAAGAAACACCGGGAACTCAGAACTCGATCTGCCCCAGGCGCAGTCCGTCGACGAACGTGGCGGTCTGCCCGGTCATCGCCTCGAGCTCGAGCACGACGATCCGGTTGCGGCCCGCCCGCGTCACCGGCCCCGGCACGTACAGGGTCTGCGACGGGCCCCGACGCCAGTAGCGGCCCAGGTTGAAGCCGTTGACCCAGGCCAGGCCCTTGCCCCAGGCGGTGGTGTCGAGGAAGAGGTCAGCCGGCTCGTCGAGGTCGAACTCACCGGTCAGCACCGTCGGCCCGTGGTCGGTGGAGCCGGCGAACTCCAGCTCCGGCAGCCGGTCGACATCGAGCGCACGGGCGCTCCAGCCGGTCAGGATCTCGCCACCCAGCCGGATCTCACCGATCAGGCCCTTCTCCTCGCCCAGCCGCGGGCCGTAGTTCACCCGTCCCTGGTCCTCGACCAGGATCGTCAGGGTGGAACCGGCCAGCGGCAGGCGGATCGAGCTCTCGTGCGAGTCCCGCGCCAGCACACCCACCGGCACCCCGTCGACGAAGACGTAGGCCCGGTCGCGCACCTCGTCCAGGGTGAGCACACCCGGTGCCCGTCCCCCGATCGAGGTCTCGTAGAGCACGAAGCCGGTGTCCTGTGCCAGTTCCTCATACGTCGCGGCGTGTTCGGCCGTCACGACCTCGCCCAGCGAGCCGGCCAGCCCCAGGAGACCGGCCCCGGCCGTGAGCTCCACCGAGACGGTGGGCGCGGCGCTCGCCTCCGCCGGCACCTCGTCCGGCACCGGCGCGTACTTGGCGATGGTCTTGCGGAACGCGTGGTACTTCGCGGTCGGGTTGCCCGCCTCGTCCAGCGGCGCGTCGTAGTCGTACGACGTCACCAGCGGCACGTAGGCGCCCTTGTCGTTGGCGCCGTTCGTCATCCCGAAGTTGGTGCCACCGTGGAACATGTAGAAGTTCACCGAGCCACCGGCCGAGAGGATCTCGTCCAGGGCCGTGTCGGAGTCCTCCACCGTGGTGGTGTGGTGGTGGAAGCCCCAGCTGTCGAACCAGCCGTTCCAGAACTCCATGCACATCAGCGGCCCGGTGGGCTGGAACTCCCGCAGGGTCTTGAACCGCTCGGTGCTGCGCGACCCGAACGAGGCCGTCATGTGCAGACCGGGCAGGCTACCGTCCGCGAGCATGTCCGGCTGCGGCTGGTCGATCGTGTTGAGCGGCACGGTGATACCGGCCCCGCGGGTGACGCGTACCAGCTCGGCCAGGTACTCCTTGTCGCAACCGTAGGCGCCGTACTCGTTCTCGATCTGGACCAGGAAAACCGGGCCGCCCCGGTCGATCTGCAGCGGGGCGACGATCCGGTAGACCGACTCCAGATATTCGGTGACCGCCTCCAGGTACTGCGGCTCGGAGCGGCGCAGCCCGATGCCCGGAATGCGCAGGAGCCACGGCGGCAGGCCACCGTTGCTCCACTCCGCGCAGATGTACGGGCCGGGCCGCACGATCGCGTGCATGCCTTCCGCCGCGACCAGTTTCAGGAAGCGCTCGAGGTCCAGGCCGCCCTCGGTGACGAACTCGCCCCGCGAGGGCGAGTGCGCGTTCCAGGGCACGTAGGTCTCGATCGTGTTCAGGCCCATCAGGCGGGCCTTGTGGATCCGGTCGGCCCACAGGTCCGGGTGCACCCGGAAGTAGTGCAGCGCACCGGAGAGGATCTGGTAGGGCTCGCCGTCGAGAAGGAAGTCCTTCTCACCGATGGTCAGTTCAGACAAGGGAGTTCTCTTTCACAGCGGCAGCCGGGCGCAGCGTGAGCACCGACCAGGAGATGGGAGGCAGGGTGATCGACAGCCGGGTGGTGTCACCGGCCGTCGAGCAGTGGACGCCGTCGAGGGCCACGGGAGCGACCGGCTGCGAGGTCTGGGTGTTGGTGGAGAAGCGGTCTCCACCCTCCGGCACCGTCAGCACCTGGGCGTCCTCGAGAATGAGGGACGCGCCGGTCAGTTCGGTGGTCAGCGACACCGTTTCGGTGGTGGAACGGTTGACGACGAACAGCGAGACGCAACCGTCGTCGGCAACGACGCTCACCGCGTCCACCATGTCGACGTCACCGTACTGGCTCGTCCCGACGGTGGGCGCCGTGAGATCGGAGCGGACCACCCGGCCCCGGCCGCGGGCCGAGGTCAGGGCGAACGGGAAGAAGGTGGTCTGACGCCAGGCCGAACCGTCGGGCTCGCACCGGATCGGGGCGATCACGTTGACCAGCTGGGCCAGGTTGGCCATCGACACCCGGTCGCTGTGCCGCAACAGGGAGATCAGCAGCGAGCCGACGACCACCGCGTCGGTGACGTTGTACTCGTCCTCGATCAGCCGCGGGGCCTGCGGCCAGTCGCCGGAGAGCACGGCGTCCTTGTGGTTCTCGTTCCAGTCGCGCTGGTACCAGACGTTCCACTCGTCGACGCTGATCCCGATCTTCTTGTCCAGACCCAGCTCGAGAAGGACCTCGTCGATGATGCCCGCGACCGTGTCGAGGTAGCGGTCCAGCCCGGCGCCGGAGGCCAGGAAGCTGGCGACGTCGCCGTCGCTCTCCTCGTAGTAGGCGTGCACCGAGATGTGGTCGGCCAGCTCCGCGGTGTGCCGCAGAACGGTGCGCTCCCACTCCCCGAAGGTCGGCATCTCCATGTTCGAGCTGCCGGCCACCACCAGCTCGACCCGGTGGTCAAGAAAACGCATGTAGCGGGCGGTCTCGGCGGCCAGGCGGCCGTACTCGTCCGCCGTCTTGTGCCCGATCTGCCAGGGACCGTCCATCTCGTTGCCCAGGCACCACAGGGTGATGCCGAACGGCTCGTCGGCGCCGTTGGTGCGGCGCTGCTCGCTGAGCGCGGTGCCGGAGGGGTGGTTGGAGTACTCCAGCAGGTCACCGGCCTCCAGAACGCCCCGGGTGCCCAGGTTGACCGCCTGCATCACCTCGACACCGGCCCGGTCGGCCCAGCCGGCGAACTCGTGCAGCCCGACCTCGTTGGTCTCGGTGCTGTGCCAGGCCGCCTCCAGACGCACGGGCCGCTGCGCGAGCGGGCCCACGCCGTCCTCCCAGCGGTAGCCCGACACGAAGTTGCCACCCGGGTACCGCGCCACAGTGACCCCGAGCTCGCGGACCAGCTCCAGGACGTCCTCACGGAATCCGTGGGCGTCCGCGCTGGGGTGACCCGGTTCGTAGATGCCCTGGTAGACGCACCGGCCCATGTGCTCGACGAAACCGCCGAACAACCGGGGCGGAACCGCCGCCACCGTCTCGCCGAGGTGGACCCGTAGGTCGACCGGGATCATCGCTTACCTCGTTCCTGCTGTTGCTCAGAGCGTTTTTGGGCAAAGAACGGGCCGGGCCATGGTGCAGCCCGGCCCGTTCTCGTGCAGAACTACTTGACGGTGAAGCCCTGCTGCTTCGCGTAGGTGTCGATCGCAGCCTTCCACTTCGCCAGACCGGCGTTGATGTCGCCGTTCTTGGTGTAGGACTCCTTGCCGGCGGTGTCACCGAAGATGGTGAACGCGTACGCCTGGATCGGCAGGTAGTTCCAGTTCGGCGCGACGGTGCTGGCCGCAGCGGCCAGAACCTTGTTGACTTCCTGACCACCGAAGTACTTGGACTTCGTGTCGGTGAAGGCCGGGTCGCCGAGCTCGGCGGTGGTCGACGGGAAACCGCCGCTCTTCAGGAAGATCTCGATGCTGGCCGGGTCGTGGTTCAGCCAGCGCACGAACGCCGCGGCCAGGGCCGGGTTCTTGCTCTGCTTGATGACGGACTGCGCAGAGCCGCCGTTCTCGGCCGTGACAGCGGTGGCGCCGTCGTAGGTCGGGATCGGGGCGACGGCCCAGTCACCGGACGCACCGGCGGCGTTGGCCTCCAGGTTGCCCGGCATCCAGGCACCCGTGATCAGCGAGGCGATGCTGCCGTCGGTCAGACCACGGAACCACTCGTCGGTCCAGCCCGGGGTGTCGGACAGCAGTCCGGCCGTGTGGAGCTGGTTCCACATCGTGGTGAACTTCTTGGTGCCCTCGTCATCGAAGTTGACGTTGAGGGTGTTGCCGTCCACGTTGAACGGGTGGCCGCCGGCCTGCCAGATCATGCTGCTGGTGAAGCCGCCGTCACCGCTGTCCGCGGTGATGTAGTTCTTCGGGTTCTTGGCGTGGATCTTCTTCGCCGCGTCGATGTACTCGTCCCACGTGGTGGGAGCCTTGGTGACACCGGCCTCGGTGAAGACCTTCTTGTTGTAGAACATCGCCATGGGGCCCGAGTCCTGCGGAAGGCCGTACAGCTTGCCGTCGACCGACACCGAGCCCCAGGTCGAGGCCGTGTACGACGACTCCAGCTCGTTCATGCCGTAGGTGTTCAGGTCGAGCAGCGAGTCCGACAGCGCGTACTGCGGCACCGCGTAGTACTCGATCTGGGCCACGTCCGGGGCGCCGGAGCCGGCGTTGATCGCGTTCGTCAGCTTGGTGTACTGGTCCGTGTTGGTACCGGCGTTGACGAGCTTGACCTTGACCTTGGGGTAGGCCTTCTGGAACGCGTCGACCTGGTCCTTGGCCGAGGGCGTCCAGCTCCAGTACGTGATCTCGCCGCCCTTGGTGAGCGCGGCGTCGAGGTCGGCCTGGGTACCGGCGACCGTTCCCTCGTCACTGCCGGAGCTGGAGCCGCCGCCACAGGCGGCCAGGGAGCCGAGCGCGAGGACGGCGCCGGTGACGACGACCAATCGCGTCAGGGGGTTACGGAACTTACGGGACATCGGGGGGTGTTCCCTTCACTTCGCTGTGGTACGGGAGCCCGGCGCAGGGGGGTACGCCGGGACGACGGGGAGTTGGCTGATCGCGTGGAGCAGCTACTTCAGGCCTTGACGCTTCCGGCAGACAGACCGGACTGCCACTGACGCTGCAGGACCAGGAACGCGGCGACGATCGGGATGATCGACAGCAGCGATCCGGTCAGGACCAGGTTGAAGATCGGCTGTGATCCGGCACTCTGGGCCTGGGCATTCCATTGGTTGAGACCGACGGTCAATGGGTACCAATCCGGGTCGCTCAGCATGATCAGTGGCAGGAAGTAGTTGTTCCAGGTCGCCACAGTAGTGAACAGCAGCACCGTCACGATGCCGGGGGCCAGGAGCCGTATCGAAATCGTGAAGAAGGTCCGCAGCTCCCCCGCGCCGTCGACCCGCGCCGCCTCGAGAATCTCATTGGGTACAGCCTCCACGGCGTAGGTCCACATGAGATAGAGGCCGAAAGGGCTGATCAGCGACGGGATGATGACGGCCCACGGGGTGTTCGTGAGGTCCATCTTGCTGAACATCAGGAAGGTCGGGACGGCCAGGGCGGTGCCGGGCACGGCGACCGCGCCCAGGACGATCGCGAACACCGCGCTGCGGCCCGGGAACCGGAACTTGGCCAGGCCGTATCCGGCCAGGGCGGACAGCAGGGTCGCGCCACCGGCGCCGACCACCACGTAGAGCAGGGTGTTCAGGATCCAGCGCACGAAGATGCCGTCGTTGTACGACAGCGTGTCGCCGATGTTCGTGAACAGGGCGAACGAGTCGGAGAACCACAGCCCGAACGAGTCGAACAGGTCGGCCTGCGTCTTGGACGCGTTGATCACCAGCCAGACCAGCGGCAGCACGGTGTAGGCCAGGAACGCGACCATGAGGATGGTCAGCGCGACGGACTTCTGGGCCCCGGGGCGACCCGGGTCCTTGGCGCCCCGGGCGTGCCGGCTGGCCTTGTTACGGTTCCGGGCCTGCGCCCGGGTGATGGTGGGCGAGCTCATCTCAGAGGTCCTCCGTCCGCGAACCGCGCAGCTGCACCACGTACGCGATGACAGCCGTGACGACGCCCATCACGATCGCGACGGTGGCGGCGTAGTTCTGCTGCTGCCCACTGAAGGCCAGGTTGTAGGCGTACATGTTCGGGGTGTAGTCGGTGGTGATGATGTTCTCCACCAGCGGCCGCAGGATGTTCGGCTCGTTGAAGAGCTGGAAGCTGCCGATGATCGAGAAGATCGTCGCGATGACCATCGACCCGCGCAGGGCCGGCAGCTTGATCGCGCGGATGATCCAGAACTGGCCCGCACCGTCGAGTTCCGCGGCCTCGTAGAGCTCGGCCGGGATCGTCTTCAGCGTGGTGTAGAAGATCAGCATGTTGTAGCCGACGAACGACCAGGTGACGATGTTGCCGATCGAGATCAGGATCCAGCTGCTGTCGAACGGGTTCAGCCCGGTGCCGATCGCTTCGTTCAGCTGACCGACCAGGCCGAACTGGTCACCGTAGATGAAGCCCCACATCAGCACGGCCACGACAGCCGGCACAGCGTAGGGCAGGAAGAGTGCGATCCGGAACAGGTTCGCGCCGTAGAGCCGGGCGCTGTCGATCGCCATCGCCGCACCGAGCGCGATGGCCAGCATGATCGGCACCTGGATCACCAGGAAGAGCAGGACGCGCAGCAGCGCGTGCCAGAAGCTCGCGTCATGGAGCAGCTGCGTGTAGTTGTCGAGCCCGACAAAGCTGTTCCCGCCGATGAGCTGGTTGCGGAAGGTGCTCAGGTAGATCGCGTAGACCAACGGCGCGATGAAGACCAGAGCGAAGACAGCCATGAACGGTCCGACGAAAATCCAGCCACGCCAGTCCTTGCGCGACTTACGCCGTACCGGCGGCCGCGAGGGCGGGACCGTGCGAGCGGTGCCCGACGCCATCGTCATCTCTTTACCTCTCTGGAAAGAACACCAGAATGTTTACGTCAACATTTTGGTGTGGGGAAGCTAGCATGTTTACGTGAACATCACCACGGGCCGACGACGATGACGCCCCCCGAAGACACGGTAAAAGCACACGAAAGCCCCACCGTGGAAGCAGGAATTCGCCGACGCGGCCCATCCATGGCAGATGTGGCCCGGGAGGCCGGGGTCTCCGGGCAGACAGTCTCCCGCGTGGCGAACGGTCGATCGAACGTGGACGAGGGCACGCGCAGTCGTGTACTGGACGCAATGCGCAAGGTCGGTTACCACCCGAACAATGCCGCTCGCGCTCTGCGACTGGGCCGCTTCGGCAACATCGGCGTGATTATGTTCACGCTCTCGTCGTTCGGAAACATGCGCACGCTGGACTCCATCGCCATGGCCGCGTCGGACCACAACTACTCACTCACCCTGATACCCGTTCGGCGTCCCTCCCAGAAAGACGTCACCCGGGCGTTCGCGCGGCTGCACCGGCAGGCGGTCGACGGCGTGATCATCGTGATCGAGACTGCCCTCATAGACACCGCCGAGGTGCACTGGCCCGCAGGCCTGCCGGTCGTGGTGATCGACGCCGGGGCCGACCTTCCGCACCCGATCGTCGACACCGACCAGTCCGAGGGCGCCCGGCTGGCCACCGAGCACCTGCTCGACCTGGGGCACGCCACGGTCTGGCACGTGTCCGGGCCGGCGAACTCCTACTCGGCCACCCGCCGTCGGCAGTCGTGGTCCGACACCCTGCTCCATCACGGCCGATCGGTGCCGGCGCCGGTCAACGGCGACTGGACCTCCGACTCCGGCTACCGGGCGGGACTCGTGCTGGCCGCGAACCGGGATGTCACCGCCGTCTTCACCGCCAACGACCAGATGGCGCTGGGCGTGCTGCGGGCCCTGCACGAGCGCGGGCGGGCCGTACCGGGGCAGGTCAGTGTGGTGGGCTTCGACGACATGTCCGAGGCGAAGAACTTCTGGCCACCGCTGACCACCGTGCAGCAGAACTTCGAGGGGGTCGGGCGACGCAGCGTGGAGATGCTGCTGCACGGGATCCGGCAGGGCACCAGCACGCCCGCGAACGTGCTGGTGCCCACCCAGTTGGTGCTGCGGGAGAGCACAGCTCCCCCGGCTGTCTAGTCGTCGTCCTTCTTGCTGGAGCCCGCCATGTCGAGGGCCAGGACGGAGGCGAGGATCAGCAAGTGGTCCTCGCCCTCGGCGACCCGCACGGCATAGGTGTCACGGATCTTGAACCACCGCTTGGACACGTTCGCGACCTCCCGGCCGCCCCGTTCGACCGAGTACTCGTGGTCGAGCAGGTTGCCCTTCATGGTCAGGTCGTCCGGTCCGGGCACGTCGATGGTGAAGCGGTCACCGAACGGGGTGAAGAACTTCTTCTTCACCTCGGCGGCCTTCTGGTCGCCCACGGTGATCGTGTAGGTCTCGCGCAGGGAGATCAGCTGCCGGTGCACCGAGGCCACCTCCTGGCCGGAGGGGTCCTCGATCACCAGCCGCCCGCGCAGACTCATGACCTTGCCGTCGACGTGCAGCACCAGACGGCCGTCCTCGTCAGTGATGTCGAAGTCGTCACCGATGTCGAAGAAACGTTCCTTGATCAGGTACATGACGATCATTGTGCCGCGAGCTCATCCGTCACGCCTTCCCCAGTGCCATGAGGGCTGTCATGGCCTCCGGGCGGCAGGTCCGGGTCAGCGTCCAGACCTGACGCACCAGGTCCGTCTGCCGGGCCCCGGGCAGGGTCCGTAGTGCCTGGATCGCCCGGTCGCCCCGGTCGATCTCGTCGGTGTCCCAGATCAGCACCACGCGGTCGCCGAAGTTGTCGTCCGGGTGCGGCTCGAGCAGGGATCCGGACCCGGCCAGCCAGGCCCCGATCACGGCCACGCCCAGGTCGTAGTCGTCCTTGATCACGCTGACGTCGCAGTCCGGCAGGAACGCCTGGTCGGCGAGACCCTGCTGGAACGCCCGGACGCTGAACCCCTCGTCCGAGCGGTAGGTGGCGTAGGGATCGGTGAACGAGATCGTGCCGGCGCGATCCGTCACCGGCCGGCCGGACCGGTCGTCCATCCTCGACTCGGCCGCCCGGGTGGGTGCACCGGGCACGACCGCCAGACGGGTCAGCACCTGCTGGGCCGGGGCCGTGATCTCGTCCAGTTGGTAGGCGTGCACCGTGCTGACACAGATCTGCGGGCCGGCGTCGCTGCACCGCGGGGCGAAGGCCCGGGCGTCGTCGGCGAGCGCGGCGCTGCCCGACGCCGGGAGCAGCAGCGCGGCCCCGGCCAGCCCGGCCGCCGCCGGGACCAGGGCGGGTGCGATCCCCCGGCGACCGACTGAGGCCAGCAGCAGGCCGGTGACGGCCAGGCCCAGCAGCGCGATCGCCTGGAGCAGGCTGGTCCGGCCGGTCACGGTGTCGAAGTCCGGCACCGTGAAGGTCCAGACCGGGGTCAGCCACAGGGCGGCGGGCACCGAGTCCCGCTGGTCCACCCCGAAGTAGGAGTCCTGGACGAGGCTGGGCACGATCCCGGTGAGCCCGGCCGACAGCACCACGAGCACCGGGATCAGGATCAGCCGGGGAACGGCCCGGCCGGCCGCCAGGCCCAGCCAGCCGGCAGCCACGAGGGAGAGTGCGCCCACGGCCGTCACCGGCAGCGTGGCCATCGGCACGTAGACCGCCCGGCCCAGCACCCGGGGAAGGCCCGCCGCGAAGGCCGTCAGGTAGGCCACGGTCACCAGCCCGGCCAGGCTGATCGCCAGCGGCCGGATCCGCCGCGCCCGCGACCGGGGGCTGCTGGCCAGCAGTTCGCCCAGGTGATGCCGGTGCTCCCGCATCCCGAGCCAGGCCCCACCGCCGACGACCAGGGGAAGCGCCAGTTGCAGCATCGTGCGCACGGTGACGGCGAGCGGCAGCCACCGCCCCTCGAAACTGGAGACGGTGGTGAGGATCAGGGCCACCATGGGCACGGCCACGAGAAGGGCCACCGGGACCACTCCCGAGCGCCGTGTCTCGATGCCGATGATCCGGTTCAGGTGGTTCATGCCGCACGCTCCGGGCATCCGTAGAAGGTGTAGGCCGTGGCCCCGGCGAGCGCCAGCACCACCGCGCTGACAGTCGCGGCCGTCGCGTCGGAGGTCTGCACGGGCCAGGTCGCCATCTGGGTCAGAACGTCCGGGCTCGGCCCGCCGAACGGCAGCACGCAGACCAGGGTCCACACCGCTGATCCGAGCCAGGACAGGTCGGCGCCGAGCACGGCGGCGCCGAGCGCCGTCAGGCCGAGCAGGCCGACGACGTTGCGCAGCACCGTCGGGAAGGGGGCGAAATGGGCGGGGCCCAGACGGGTGGCCAGGGCCAGGGCCACGAGTACGCCGAGGGCGAGCAGCAGGTGCAGGGCGCGGCGCAGCGGCCAGTGGTGGGCCGCCGTGCGGTTCAGCTCCTCGTCGAACGTACCGAGGGTGAGCCCGAGCGCGGCCGTCCCCAGCATGACGCCCGTCGTCATCAACCGGTCGCCGACCGTGGGGTCGTCGCTGAACACGGCCCAGAGCAGGCAGGCCACGGCTGCGGCGGCGATCGCGACGAACAGCGACCGGGGCACCTGCCGGGAGCGGGCGTAGAGCGTCGTCCACCTCATCGGAGGGCCTGCTGCTGGCGGTAGCGACCCAGCACCGTGGCGTAGCCGCGCTCGGTCGGGCTGTCGCCGGGCGCGCCGTCGGCCCCGGCGGCGGCGAGCTCTTCGGGCGTGCCGGTCCAGGCGGTCCGGCCCTCGTGGATCATCACCACGTCGGTGCAGGCCGCCGCCACGTCCTCGACCAGGTGGGTCGACACCAGCAGGCAGCTCTCGGTGCCGAGAGTGCGCAGCAGGTCGCGGAAGTCGAGGCGCTGCTCGGGGTCCAGACCGACGGTCGGCTCGTCGAGCAGCAGCACCGCGGGGTCGTTGACGATGGCCTGGGCGATGCCGGCCCGGCGCAGCATGCCGCCCGAGAGCGACTTCATCTTCGCGTCGGCCTTGGCCTCCAGCCCGACCCGCTCGACCGCGCGCTGCACGGCCCCCGGGATGTCTTGTGCGGGCGTTTCTTTCAGCCAGGCCACGTACTCGACGAACTCCCGCACGGTGAATCGCGGGTAGTAGCCGAAGGCCTGGGGCAGGTACCCCAGGTCGCGGCGGATCCCGCGCAGTCGGGAACTGCGCGAGACCTCGGCGCCGAGCAGGCTGAGTTCTCCCCCGGCAGGCTGGATCACGGTGGCGAGACAGCGCATCAGAGTGGTCTTGCCGGCACCGTTGGCACCGAGCAGACCGTGCACACCGATGCCCAGGCTCAGGTCCAGACCGTTGACGGCCTGGTGCCGGCCGGCCTTGACCGTGAGGTTGCGGGCCTCGATCGACCATCGGTAGGTCTGCGGCGCGGTGTCGGTCGCGCGGACGGTTCGCATGAAAGCTCTCCAGACAGTGGCTATGAGTCGATGCGCGAAAGTTCTTGCGCAGTGCACGAAAGTTTTTGCTCAGTGCGCGAAGTCGCCGCGGTGTCGGATCTGGGCCCCGAGAACGGCGACGAGGGCGAACGTGACGAGCGCCCACCAGATCCGGCCGTCGGCGGCCAGCACCACCGACGTGTGCCGGTCCCGCAAGCTGGGGGCAACCACGGCCGCCGCCCAGATCACGCCCAGCGCGACAGCGGCCCGGTCCACCCCGCCCACGAGCTGCCCCGCCAGCAGGCTGCCGGCAGTCAGGGCCAGGGCGGGCAGCAGCCACACCGCCGGCGAATGACCGGTCAGCAGACCGGCCACCGTGAGAACCGGCAGCAGGACGAGCATCATGGCCAGCGTCCGGCGCAACAGCATCCACAGTCCGCCGCGGGGTGCCGAACCCGTCAGCTCCCAGGCCGGGTCCAGGGGCCGGCTCCACACCGCGGCCACCGGGATCAGCGGGACGACCGGAGCCAGAAGCATTACCGGTGAAGGCATCTGGGGAAAGATCCGGTCCAGGCCCAGCGCCATCAGTATCAGCACCCCGGCCGAGACGGGCCAGGGCCACAGCCGGGCCGTCGTCATCCGGCGGTGCCCGCGGCGGACCGGGACCGGAGCGGGCCCGCCCCCGATCGCGGCGTGGATGCCGGCGGACGTCCGGTCGAGCAGCCCCTGGAGGTCCGGTGCCAGCGCCCCGGCCAGGCCGGACCGGCAGCCCGCACACGACTCGAGGTGGGCCTCCAGGGCCCATACCGTCGCGTCGTCCACCCCGGGGTCGCCGGTCGCGTAGCGGGCGATCAAGGACTGGTCCGGGTGAGTGGCCGGGTGAGTCATGACAGTGCCTCCCTCAGGGCGGTACGGGCCCGCCGGGCCCGGGTCTTCACGGTTCCCTCCGGCAGGCCGAGCAGGATCGCGGTCTCGCGCACCGTCAGGCCGTCGAGCACCATGGCGGTGAGCACGCGGCGCAGTTCCGGGGGCAGGTCGAGCAGGGCCTTCTCCAGGCCACCGCCCAGTCCGCCGGCCAGGGCCTCGTCCTCGGCGGCCGGGGCCACCGGCTCGACCGCGGCCACCGGTACGCGGGCCTGCCGGGTCTGGGCGCGGAACCCGTCGACGAGCCGCCGGGCGGCGATCGTCCACAGCCAGCCCAGGGTCTGCGCCCCGCCCGCCACCGGCGCCAGGCTGCCCGCCGAACGCCAGACCGCCACGTAGGTGTCCTGGACCACCTCGGACAGCAGTTCCGGGTCGGCACAGCGACGCCGCAGCCGCACCGTCAGCCAGGGAGCCGTCCGGCGGTAGAACTGGTCGAAGGCGGCCCGGTCGCCGCGGGCGACCCGGCGGATCAGCTCGCCCTCGGATGTCTCGTCCACACCAGGAGAGTCGACAGCGACCGGGGAACCGGTTTTCCCGGCGGCCGTGATCCAGGTCACATGCTGCAGGTCAGCGGCGCGGCCCCAGGGCCTCGGGCAACACGGCGGTGGGCAGCCACTCGGTGAAGGCCTCCGAGCCGGCGAGCGGTTTGGAGATCAGCCAGCCCTGCAGCGTGTCGCAGCCCATGTCGGCGAGCCGCTCGGCCTGCTCGTTCGTCTCCACCCCCTCGGCGCAGACACTCATGCCCAGCGAGTGCGCGGTCTCGATGACCAGCCGGGCGAGCACGCTGTCGGTGGAGGCCTCCACGGCGATCTTGTCGATGAACGACTTGTCGATCTTCACCACGTCGGCCGGCAGGTCACGCAACATGGTCAGCGACGAGTACCCGGTGCCGAAGTCGTCGAGCGCCACGGTCACCCCCAGGTCGCGGATCTCCTGCAGGTTCTTGGCGGTGGCGTGCATGTCACCGATCACCGCGGTCTCGGTGATCTCCAGGCAGAGCGTGCGTGGCAGCAGCCCGGAGTCGACCAGCGCCTGCGCTACGTCGCGCACGAACGAGGGCTGGGACAGCTGCACGGCGGACACGTTGACGGTGACCTTCATCCGGCGCCGGATACCGTCCGCCGACTCGAACATGGGCCAGGTGGCGGCTTCCTGGCAGGCGGTGTTCAGGGCCCAGCGACCCAGATCGATGATCAGGCCCGTCTCCTCGGCGAGCTTGATGAACACGACGGGCGACACCGGGCCGAGCTCGGCGTCCTCCCACCGGGCCAGCGCCTCGGCCCCCACGATCCGGTTGCTGGCCAGCTCGGCCAGCGGCTGGTAGTGCAGGCGCAGCTCGCCGGCCGCGATGGCCTGGCGCAGCCGGCGTTCCATGTGGTGACGCGCCCGCAGCTCGGTCTGCGACCCCCGGGTGGCCAGCACCTCGGCGTCGAAGTGCGTGACCCGGCCCCGGCCGTGCGACTTGGACTGGAACATCGCCAGGTCGGCCTGCGAGACCAGATCTTCCAGGCTGACCCCGGAGGAGATCATCGAGTCCGCGCGGGCCACCCCGACGCTGGCACCGATACTGGCCACCGCGTCGACCTGCTGGCCGTCGCCGTGGTCGACCGTGACGCTGAACGGGATCGAGGCCTCGTGCACGATCCGCTCGGCCACCGAGCGCGACTCCTCGGGGGTCAGGGCCCCGGCGAGCACCATCGCGAACTCGTCACCACCGAGCCGGGCCACCCGGTCGTCCGACCGGGCGATGTTCTGCAGCCGCTCGGAGAAGATCCGCAGCACCTGGTCGCCGACGGCGTGCCCCAGGCTGTCGTTGACGTCCTTGAACCGGTCCAGGTCGATGTAGAGCACGGTCACGTCGCCCGTGCGGGCGTCGTGACCGCGCATCCACTCCATCAGGGAGGCCCGGTTCGGCAGACCGGTGAGGACGTCGTGGCGGGCCTGGTAGGCGTAGCTGTACGAGAGGGCGCGGAACAGGGTGGTCACCGAGACCGTCATCAGGGCGCCGTCGGCGGCGATCACCCCGACCGTGGTCACCGAGGCCTCCTCGCCGGGGGCCTCGTCGGTGACCACGGCCGCGGCCGCGTCGATACTCGTGTCGGCGGTCAGGAACATGCTCGGTACGTCGTCCAGGTCGGCCAGGGTCATCCGCTTGAACACCGACCGGCCGTAGCCCAGGGCCCCCGAGACCCACCGGTCGAACCAGGCGCGGTCCACCACGATCGGGCCCGACTCCAGCGGCACGACGACGGTGGTCGTACGCGGGTTGCCCCGGAACCAGTCGTCCAGTTCCGAGACCCGCATGTCCGGCGACATGGTGACGGCCGGGACGGCGATGTCCGCCAGAATGGCCTTCGCCCAGCCGGCCAGGGGAGCCGGCTGGGAGACCTCCTGATCCGGGAGCCGATGTCGGCCCCGGCGGGGACGGCCGGTCGACTGGGCCCACGGCATGGCCGGTGCCACCGCCACGTCGCTTCCCCCCTCCGGACAGGACACAACTGTTCGTGATTCCGTCGTCCGCCCACCCGTCCGCGATGATCCGCCGAAGGAGTGACACCCGACCGTGTGACGGTAACGCTCGGGAGGGGGTTCTGTGCATCGTCCGGGAGCCAACTGAGGTGGAAACCACCATCGCAAAAGTGGGCAAGCAGGGTGCTTTCCGGTTTGCTCACGTCGAATCCGGTTTCATTTCGTGATATGCACCCGCACCGGCCCCCGGACGACCGCCGGACCCGCCGGACCCGCCGGACCCGCCGGACCCGCCGGACCCGCCGGACCCGCCGGACCCGCCGGACCCGCCGGACCTATGCCTTCCGCACGCTCCCCAGCTCCACGGGTGTCCGCAGCTCCCGGTCGTGGCCGACCACCCGGCGTTCACCGGTCAGCCGCACGGTGCCGGTGAAGGGCAGATCCCGCGACGAGGTGCCCACTGCCACCTCGATCTCCCCGGGCTCCACCACGCGGGCCAGGTCCCGCCCGACCAGGGCGGTGCGATCGGCGTGCACCGTGAACGTCACCGGCACCGACTCCCCCGGTTCCAGCCGCACCCGGGCGAACCCGGCCAGCCAGCGGACCGGCCGGACCACGGTGGCCACCGGGTCGGTCAGGTAGAGCTGCACCACTTCCGTCCCGGGGCGGTCCCCGGAATTGTGGACGACGACCCTCACCTCGAACGCCGCGTCGGTCGGGATCTCGGCCCGGTCGATGCCGAACTCCTCCAGCCCGAACGCCGTGTAGGAACGGCCGTACCCGAACGGATAGAGCGGGGCGACGTCGACGCTGCTGATCGAGCTGGGCTCCCCCAGCGGCGGCTGCAGGTAGGTGTACGGCTGGCCACCCGCGCGGCGGGGGATCTGCACCGGCAACCGGCCACCGGGCTCGACCCGCCCGGACAGCACCCCGGCCAGCGCGGCACCGCCCTCGGCGCCGGGCATGAACGCCTGCACCAGACCGGCCGCGAGCGGCTCGACGTCACCCAGCGCGTACGGCCTTCCCGACACCACGACCACCACCACCGGCGTGCCGGTGGCCAGGACCGACGTCACCAATTCGTGCTGTCGACCCGGCAGTCGCAGGTCGTCGACGTCGCACCCCTCACCGGAGGATCCGAGCCCGAACATCCCGGCCAGGTCCCCGACGAAAGCGATCACCAGGTCGGCCCCGGCCGCCGCGGCCACGGCCGCCTCCAGACCCGAGGCGTCGTCACCCATCACCTGACACCCGGTCTCGTGCACGATCTGCGCCTGCGGGAACTCGGCGCGCAGGGCGTCCAGCGCGGTCGGGATCGGGATGCCGAAACCACCCTCGTGCCCGGGGAATTTGGGCAGCACGTGGTTCGGGAAGGCGTAACAGCCCATGAAGGTGCGAGCGTCGTCGGCGCACGGTCCGACCACCGCGATCCGGCTCGGCCCGTCCGGCCCGTCCGGCCCGTTCAGCCCGGTGATCGGCAGGGCCGTGCCCGGGTCGAGAAGCACGATCGAGGTCTCGGCGATGCGGCGGGCGATGTCGCGGTTGCCAGGTGGGTCGAGATTCACGTCCGACGCCGGTGCCGGCTCCCATCCCTCGTCAAGAAGGCCGAGCTCGGCCTTCTGCGTGAGCACGCGGCGGGCGGCCCGGTCGAGCAGTTCCTCCGGAACCTCCTTGGAGTGCACCAGATCGGGCAGGTGGGCGAAACAGACGGCGTCGGGCAGCTCCACGTCGACGCCGGCCCGCAGGGTCACCGCCGCGGCCCCGGCGTAGTCCTCGACGATCCGGTGCATGCCGGCCAGGAACGGGGTGGCCCAGTAGTCCGAGACCAGAGTGCCGGTGAAACCCCAATCCTCACGCAGAATCTCAGTGAGAAGCCAGGAATCCGCCCCGGCCGGAACCGCGTCCACGTCGGAGTAGGAGTGCATCACCGACCCCGCCCCCGCGGCCACGGCGGCCTCGAAGGGCGGCAGGATCAGGTCGAGCAACTCGCGCCGGCCCATCGAGACCGGGCCGTGGTTACGCCCGGTGCGCGAGGCCGAGTAACCGGCGAAATGCTTGAGCGTGGCGATGATCCCGTGATTCTGGAGCCCTCGCACGTAGGCGGTCCCGAGCTCGGCGACCAGGTAGGGATCCTCGCCCAGGGTCTCCTCCACCCGACCCCAGCGGTAGTCACGCACGACGTCCATCAGCGGCGACAGCCCCTGATGCACACCCAGTGCCGCCAGGTCCCGGCCGATCGCGGCGGCCATCTCCCCGACCAGCTCCGGGTCGAAGGTCGCGGCCCAGGCGATGGCGGCGGGATAAACCGTTGCGCCGTAGGTGGTGACGCCGGTGAGACATTCCTCGTGGGCGATCGCGGGAAGACCGAACCGCGACGCCCCCATCACGACCCGCTGCTGCCGGGCCAGTTCCGCGGCCCCCTGCGCCGGGCTGACGGGAGCACTTCCGTAGACCCGGGTGAGATGCCCCAGGCCGTGCCGGGCCGCCTCCTCGAGCGGAACGCTCGCTTCCGCCGCGAAGGCCTGCTCCATCGGGGCGGTCGAGGCGGTCGAGGCGGTCGAGGCGCTGTCCTCACTCACCGTGCCCGACGGCGTGTTGCCGACCCAGCGGCTGCCGAGCTGCCCGGCCTTCTCCTCGACGGTCATCCGGGCGAGCAGGTCGTCGACCCGTTCACCGACACCTCGTGCCGGGTCGCGCCAGAGTTCGGTAGGTTCCACCACTCACTCCCTCGTGAGGTGCTTCGAAAAGTTTTCGATCCCCGGTGCGTTCACCGGTCGCCAAAATCACTCGAAGACAAGCATTTTTCCGTTCACCGACGGATTCACTGTCCTCGGGAAGAGGATTGCTTTCAAGGGTTGACATCGCACAGCAGCGAAACTAGTTTTCGAGAACTTCCGACATTTCCGGCGACTTTTTCAGGACCTTGAGGTCGCCGACCCTGAACCTGCTCGACGAACACCCTTCAGCGCACCGGGGCGCTGCCCGTCCCGGTGCGACCCATGAGCCGCGTCCCCGCGGCCGGTACCCGATGGAGATCACCGTGGATCCCATGAAGACGTCCCGTCGTAATTTCCTCAGCTTCGCGCTGGGCGTCCCGATCGTCGGCGCAACGCTCGCCGCGTGCGGCAGTTCCGGCCCCGGAGGAGACTCCGACAAGGGTGGCGGCGGCGCGGGCGGCACCTACTGGTACCTGTCCGTCGACCCCAACGAGACCATCCGCCGGACCTCGCTCGACCGGTTCAACAAGGCCAAGCCGGACGAGGCGATCAAGGGCACCGCGTTCCAGAACGACGCGTACAAGGAAAAGATCAAGGTCGCGATCGGCGCCGGCCAGGCCCCGACCGTGATCTGGGGCTGGGGCGGCGGCGGCCTGGCGAGCTGGGTGGACGCCGGTGCCGTGGAAGACCTGACCTCCTGGTTCGACGACAACCCGGACCAGAAGACGCGACGCTTCCCGTCCTCGTTCGCCGCCGCGACCGTCGACGGCAAGATCTACGCAGTGCCGGCCGAGACCGTCACCCCGATCGTTCTGTACTGGAACAAGAAAGTTTTCAAGGACGTCGGGGTGGAGCCGCCCACCACCTGGGAGGACATGCTGGCCCTGGTGCCGAAGTTCACCGAGAAGAAGATCGCGGCCTTCTCGCTGGCCGGCCAGTCCCGCTGGACCAACATGATGTGGCTGGAGTTCCTCTTCGACCGGATCGGCGGCCCCGAGGTGTTCCAGGCCGTGTTCGACGGCGAGAAGGACGCCTGGTCCAACCCGGCCTCCATCAAGGCCCTCGGTGAGGTGCAGAAGCTCGTCAAGGCAGGCGGTTTCGTCAAGGGATTTGCCTCGATCACGGCCGACACCAACGCCGACCAGGCCCTGCTCACCTCGGGCAAGGCGGCGATGATGCTGCACGGCGCCTGGACCTACGGCTCGATGAAGACCGAGGGCGGCGACTTCGTCAAGAACGGCGACCTGGGCTACATGAACTTCCCGCCGGTCGCGGGCGGCACCGGCGACCCGAGCAACACCTACGGCAACCCGGGCCAGTACTACTCGCTCTCGTCCAAGGCCAGCGACGCGGAGAAGAAGGCCGCCAAGGACTTCTTCGCCACCCAGGTGCTCTCCGACGAGGAGCAGTCGGACTGGGTGAACGACGCCGGTCAGGTCCCGATCGTGGTCGGTGTGGACTCGAAGTTCAGCGGGCTCGAGGACGCCGACTGGCTGCAGTTCGTCTACGACACGGCGAGCAAGGCCCAGACCTTCTCGCAGTCCTGGGACCAGGCTCTCAGCCCGACGGCGGCCGAGGAACTGCTGAACAACATCGCCAAGCTGTTCTCCCTCGACGTCACGCCGCAGGAGTTCGCCGACAACATGAACGCGGTCATCGGGAAATGACTGTCCCCGTTCAGCTTCCGCCCGACCAGATAGCTCCCGGCCGGACCGCGTCGCACGCGGTCCGGCAGGGCTCCATCGCCTGGATGGTGCTGCCCGCCCTGGCGATGTTCGTGGCGTTCGCCGTCATCCCGCTGATCGGGGTGCTGCTGCTGAGCTTCACCCGGTGGGACGGCATCGGCGCCATCCACCCGGCCGGGTTCGACAGCTGGCACGACGTGCTCACCGATCCCGGCCTGCCGCACGCTCTCTGGGTCACCTTCGAGGTGATGCTGCTGTCGTGGGCGTTCCAGACCCCGATCAGCCTGCTGATCGGTGTGTTCCTGGCGGCCCGCCAGCGCTACCGCAGTGTCCTTGCGGTGTTCTTCTTCGTCCCGCTGCTGCTCAGCCAGGCCGCCATCGCCATCACCTTCAAGGCACTGCTCGACCCCAACTTCGGCCTGGGCGCCGGGCTCGGTATCGACCTGCTGGTGCAGGACTGGCTGGGCGACCCCACCCTGGCCCTGTGCACGGTGGTCTTCGTGGTGTCCTGGCAGTTCATCCCGTTCCACTCGCTCATCTATCAAGGCGCGGTACGGCAGATCCCGGTCTCGCTCTACGAGGCGGCCCAGCTCGACGGGGCCGGGCGGCTGCGGCAGTTCTTCAGCATCACGCTGCCCCAGCTGCGGAACACGATCGTCACCTCGTCCACCCTGATGGTGATCGGGTCGCTGACCTTCTTCGACCTGATCTGGGTGCTGACGGCGGGCGGTCCGGGCGACGCCACCCGGGCCCTGGCCCTCGACATGTACATCCGCGGGTTCCGCGCCAACCTGATGGGCCCGGCCAGCGTGATCGCCGTCATCCTCGTCGTCGTCGGCCTGCTGCTGGCTCTCGCGCTGCGGCGCCTGGGCGGCGGCCGCGACACTTCCAGCCAGCTCGAGGGGATGTGACGACGTGGCCGTGACCTCGCCTGCGCGCACCACCGGACCGACCGCCGTGCGCCCGACCCGCAACTACCGGAAACTGCTGCAGTTCAACTGGATCGGCGGACTGGCCGGCTGGTTCTGGCTGCTCGTGGTGATCCTGCCGGTCTACTGGATCGTGCTCACCAGCGTGAAGAGCCGGTCCAACTACTACACGACCAACCCGCTCGCCCCACCCGGTGACATCAGTTTCGAGAACTACCAGTTCGTGATGGACGCCGGTTTCCCGCGGTACTTCAGCAACACCCTGATCGTCACCCTGGGTGCGGTGATCCCCGCCGTGCTGATCTCGTACATGGCGGCCTTCGCGATCGTCCGGGCCGGTGACGGCCGGTTCCTGCGCTCGGTGAACCTGCTCTTCCTGGCCGGGCTGGCGATCCCGCTGCAGGCCGTGATCATCCCGGTGTACCTGATCATCATCAAGCTCCAGATGTACGACACCCTGCTGGCGATCATCCTGCCCTCGATCGCCTTCGCGATCCCGCTCACCGTCCTGATCCTCTCCAACTTCATCCGCGACGTACCACGGGAGCTGTTCGAGTCGATGCGGCTGGACGGCGCGAGTGAGTGGCGCACCGCCTGGTCGCTCGCCTTCCCGCTGACCCGGCCCGCCCTGGTCACGGTCGGTATCTACAACGCCCTGACGATCTGGAACGGGTTCCTGCTCCCCCTGGTGCTCACCACCGAGCCCAGTCAGCGCACCCTCCCCCTGGCGTTGTGGTCCTTCCAGGGGCAGTACGGGGTCAACGTGCCGGCGGTGGCCGCGGCGGTCGTGCTGACCACGCTGCCGATCCTCACCGTCTACGTGATCGGGCGCCGTCAGTTGCTGAGTGGTCTGACGGCGGGCTTCGGGCGCTGAGACCCGATGACCAACTCCAGGCCGGGGCGGGCCACCCTGTCCACGATCGCCGAAGCCGCCGGCGTCTCGATCGCGACCGTGTCGAAGGTGGTCAACGGCCGGGAGGACGTCTCCCCGGGCACCCGGGCGATGGTGGAGGAGTTGCTGCGGCTGCACTACTACACCGGCCGGGGAGGCGGCGGGGTGCGGCAGCCGACCGTCGAGGTGGTGTTCGCCGGGCCGCTCGCGGCGTACAGCAACGAGGTGCTGGAGGGGGTGTTGCAGGCCGCCGCCGAACCCGGTGTGGCGGTGATGCTGAGCAAGGGCCGCATCGACTCCACGCCCACCGCCTGGGCCCTGGCCGTGGCCAAGGCCGGGCGCAGCGCGGTGATCAGCGTGAGCAACGAGATGACCGACCAGGACGCGAACGCCCTGGCCCGGGCCAACGTGCCCCTGGTCGTCATCGACCCGCTCACCCCGGCCGGGGCCGACGTCGTGAGCGTCGGTTCCACCAACTACGCCGGGGGCATCAGCGCCGCCGAGCATCTGCTGGCGCTGGGGCACACCCGCGTGGCCTACCTCGGCGGTGACCCCGACGCCGGCTGCAACCAGGCACGGTGGCAAGGTTTTCGAGGCCGACTGGAGACCGCGGGGTATCCGGTCGAGCCGGAACTGATGCGGCACGACACCTTCCGCTACGCCGCCGGCCTGACCGGCGGCGAGTACCTGCTCGCCCTGGACCGCCCACCCACCGCGGTGTTCGCCGGCAGTGACGAGATCGCCGTCGGGCTGATCGAGGCCTGCCGGCGCCGGGGTCGACGGGTGCCGGAAGATCTCAGCGTGGTCGGCTTCGACGACACGCAACTGGCCGAGTTCTGCTCCCCGCCCCTCACCGTGGTGCGCCAGCCCCTGCGCGAGATGGGCCGCGTCGCCCTGCGCACCGCCCTGCAACTGGCCGCGGGAGCCTCCGTCGACTCGCACCACGTCGAACTGGCCACCAGCCTGGTGGTGCGGGCGTCCACGGCCCCGCCGAGAAGCTCGAGCTGACTGCACTCCCGCTGCAACGCTCTCTGGGGATATCCGCCACGGTCCGGAGCCGGGCCACAACCTGACGTAATCTCCCCCGGGTGACGACGACCCGCCTGAAAGTGACCCTCCGCGACGTCGAACCACGGGTGCTGCGGGTGCTCGACGTCCCGGCCGACTCCACCCTGGACGAGCTCCACGACCTGTTCCAGATCGGGTTCGGCTGGCCGGGGCGGCAGCCGTACCAGTTCGCCACCGGCCTGACGGTCTTCCTGGCCGACCCGGGTGAGGTCCGCGAGGAGACGCTGGACGAGGACCTGGATCCGCACTTCCAGTACCGCTACCACCCCGGCGAGGGCTGGGAGCACGACGTCGTCGTGCTCGGCCCGGGCGGCGAGGTGGGCTGCGTCTACGGTGAGGGGGTGTGCCCGCCGGAGGGCAGCGGCGGGCCCCGGCACTACGCGGAACGCCAGCGGGTCCTGGGAGATTCACATCCCGGTGAGTTCTGCCAGGGTGTGGTCGACCTGCGGGTCCGGCAGATGGCGGGCGCCGTGCCCGCATCGGTTCAGCTGCTGCTGGACCTCATCGGGGAGGGTGTGGAAGCCACGGCCTACGGCGAGTTTCCGGAGTCGGTGGCCGGGCCGATGCACGAGCGCCGTCCCCGCTGGAGCGTGCCCGGTCAGATCGGCGAGAAGAACGCCCTGCCGCCCCTGACCGCGCTGCACAGCGTGCTGCGCAGCGCCGGGGTGCTGGTGCCGGCCGGATCGGGACTGGTGCGCCCCGCACCCCGGGCGGGCGATCCCCGGTTCGTCGTGCGCCGCCTGCGTTCCTGGTTCGCACCAGGAACTTTCGGGGCCCTCGTGGCCGGCACGGCGGTCGGTCACCTGGCCGCGCACGGAGCGACCGACGAGAGCACCCTGATCGACGCCGTGCTGGGAGCCGAACGCGGCCACGCCGTCACCGAGTACGACATCCGCACGGTGCTGCACCACCTGCGACCGGCGCTGACCGGTCTGGACCTGGCCGAGTCCACCCGGGCCGGCTGGTTCCCGGGGCCCTCGGCGCGGTCGTTGCTGCCCCGCGCCACGGCGATGTCAACCGGGTCGGGAGCTCCTCAGCAGGAGCTCACGATCAGGTGAGAGTGGGCCCGGCCGGTCTCGAACCGACGACACCCGCGGTGTAAACGCGGTGCTCTACCAACTGAGCTACAGGCCCCTGCCCCGGATCGGCTCGCGATCCGGGAACGGTTCTCAGAGTGCGGCGATGGCCTCGCGGTAGCCGGCCAGCGACCGGGCCTCGCCCATGCCGTTGACGATGCTCCAGCGCAGCACGCCGTCCCTGTCGATGAGGAAGGTACCGCGAACGGAGCTTCCCGTGGTCTCGTTGAAGACGCCGTACTTCCGAGCCACCTCGCCGTGCGGCCAGAAGTCCGACAGCAGCGGGAACGGGTACTTCTCCGCCTCGGCCCAGTTGCGTAGGGCGAACATCGGGTCGCAGGAGACCGCCAGCACCTGAACGCCGCCCTCGTCGAAGGCAGCCAGGTTGTCGCGGATCTCGCACAGCTCACCGGTGCAGATGCCGGAGAAGGCGAACGGGTAGAACACCACGGCCACGTTCTGCTCGCCGCGGAAGCTTTCCAGCTCGACCATCTCGCCGTGCTCGCTCTTCAGAGCGAACCCGGGAGCTGCCTGCCCGATCTCGAGTGCCATGGATGAATCCTCTCAGACCGAAGGACCACACGGGTCCATGACTGTCCCGCACGCCAGGATCTCTCGACCTGGCGTGCGGGACACAGTCTGTCAGGAACCTCCGGACCCTGTGCCACCCGCACCGGGGTGCGGACGGCGAGGACTCAGCGGCGCCCGGCCTTCGGGGTCGCCAGGCGGGTCCCGGTCCAGTCCTGGCACACGCTGATGGTGCTGGTCGCGTGTAGGCCAGCGGTCGGGGCGGCTTCCTCGATCTCGCTGTGCTCGACGTGACCATCGCGGCCCGCCTTCGGCGTCAGCAGCCAGATCACCCCGCCCTCGGCAAGGTTCGTCAGGGCATCCACCAGCGAGTCGACGAGATCTCCGTCCTCGTCCCGCCACCAGTAGAGAGCCGCATCGACGACATCCTGGGAGTCCTCGTCGGCTAGTTCATTGCCCGTCAGCGTCTCGATAGCGAGCCGCAGATCGTCGTCCACGTCGTCGTCGTACCCGAATTCCTGTACGAACTGACCGGGCTTCAGTCCAAGCCTGCCGGCCATGGACTGCTCAGCCGCGGGCTCGGCGGTCGCGCCCACCTCACTGACCTCCTCCGCTGCCAACGCTCCCCGCGCGGCGGCACTGGCGGCCCGGAAGGGCCGCTCACTGTCCGGGCGAGTCGTCTGACCCACCCGCTTCACTGCTGGTGCTAGAAGGTGTTGCTCATTCCTTCACCTGCCGATGATGCAACCATCACCAGGCTGGTCAGGCTAGTGGACTCCATGAGTCGAGTGCCGCGCAACTGCCCCGTCACCTCGCAGATCGTGTTTTTGCCTGGGTACCAGAAGTTGCGGTACCCGGTCGGCAGAACGGCCAGGATCACCCGTTCTCCTGCACAACTCACCCGAGCATCGAGTACATCGCGCAGTTGCGCACCCCGATTCCGGTGACCGACATCGTCCACCATTCGGGCATCCTCTGTGAGAAAAATCTGCCGACCCGGGCCGACACGCGGTGCGACACGCCGCTGAACCCGCAGGAAACCAGCACGACACGCCGGTGACACTCCTTCGCAATGACGATCAAGCACGGCCCCCGGCGCACCCGCGCCAGGGCCGAAGGGGCACACTTGACCCCGAAGGCGCGGGAGCGCAGGCAAAGCCGCAGCGGGCTGACGGCGGGGTACCTGTGACGTCCCGTCCGCCGTCAGCCAAGATAGATCCGAGCCCGGTCGCGATCCGGCGGGTTCGGCGTGGTTTTTACCCGTTGTCCTAAAACCCAGGAGGACCGTCGTGGTCGGACGCGAATCATCAGGCCCGATCCTCAACGGGCTGCCGAGCCGGCTGCCCGACATCGATCCTGAGGAGACCTCGGAATGGCTGGCGTCGCTCGACGCCGCCATCGATGGCCAGGGCCGCCAGCGTGCCCGCTACCTGATGCAGTCGCTGCTGCAGCGCGCGCGTGAGCGCGGAGTCGGTGTGCCGAGTCTCACGGCCACCGACTACGTGAACACCATCCCGCCGGAGGCCGAGCCCTGGTTCCCCGGCGACGAGGAGGCCGAGCGCACCGCCCGCCGCTGGATCCGCTGGAACGCCGCGGTGATGGTTCACCGCGCCCAGCGTCCCGGTATCGGCGTCGGCGGCCACATCTCCTCGTACGCCTCGTCGGCGTCGCTCTACGAGGTCGGCTTCAACCACTTCTTCCGCGGCAAGGACCACCCGGGCGGTGGCGACCAGGTCTTCTTCCAGGGCCACGCCTCCCCCGGCGTCTACGCCCGCGCCTTCCTCGAGGGCCGGCTCACCGCCGACCAGCTCGACGGTTTCCGCCAGGAGAAGTCGCACCCGGCGGGCGGGCTGTCGTCCTATCCGCACCCGCGGCTCATGCCCGACTTCTGGGAGTTCCCGACCGTCTCGATGGGCCTCGGCCCGATGAACGCGGTCTACCAGGCGTCGTTCAACAAGTACCTGCACAACCGTGGCATCAAGGACACGTCCCAGCAGCATGTCTGGGCGTTCCTCGGCGACGGCGAGATGGACGAGCCCGAGAGCCGGGGCTTCCTCCAGGTCGCGGCCGGCGAGGAGCTCGACAACCTGACCTTCGTGGTGAACTGCAACCTGCAGCGCCTCGACGGCCCGGTGCGCGGCAACGGCAAGATCATCCAGGAGCTGGAGGCCCAGTTCCGGGGGGCCGGCTGGAACGTCATCAAGGTGGTCTGGGGCCGCGACTGGGACCCGCTGCTGGCCGCCGACCGCGACAACGCGCTGGTCAACCTGATGAACACCACGCCCGACGGTGACTACCAGACCTATCGGGCCGAAGACGGCGCGTACATCCGCGAGCACTTCTTCGGTCGCGACCCGCGCACGGCCAAGCTGGTCTCCAAGCTGTCGGACGACGACATCTGGTGGAACCTCAAGCGGGGCGGCCACGACTACCGCAAGGTCTACGCGGCCTACCGGGCGTCGATGGAGCACAACGGCCAGCCCACGGTGATCCTCGCCAAGACCATCAAGGGTTACGGCCTGGGTACGCACTTCGCGGGCCGCAACGCCACGCACCAGATGAAGAAGATGACGCTGGAAGACCTCAAGGCCTTCCGCGACGGTCTGCGCATCCCGATCAGCGACGCCACGCTCGAGGCGGACAAGTACCTGCCGCCGTACTACCACCCGGGTGAGAACGACGAGGTCCTGACCTACATCAAGGATCGTCGCCGTCAGCTCGGTGGTGCACTGCCGCAGCGCCGCCACTCGTCCGGCACGCTGAAGCTGCCGGAGGACAAGGCCTACGCGGGTGCCCTCAAGGGCTCGGGCAAGCAGCAGATCGCCACCACCATGGCGTTCGTCCGGATCCTGCGTGACCTGATGCGCGACAAGGACTTCGGTCCGCGCGTCGTGCCGGTCATCCCGGACGAGGCGCGCACCTTCGGGATGGACTCGTTCTTCCCGACCGCGAAGATCTACAACCCGCACGGCCAGCAGTACACCTCGGTGGACCGCGAGCTGATGCTGGCCTACACGGAGTCCACCTCCGGCCAGATCCTGCACGTCGGCATCAACGAAGCCGGCTCGGTCGCGGCGTTCCAGGCCGCGGGCACGTCGTACGCCACGCACGGCGAGCCGATGGTCCCGGTCTACGTCTTCTACTCGATGTTCGGTTTCCAGCGCACGGGCGACAGCCTGTGGGCCGCGGCCGACCAAATGGCGCGGGGCTTCCTGATCGGCGCCACCGCCGGCCGCACCACGCTGACCGGCGAGGGTCTTCAGCACGCCGACGGGCACTCGCCGCTCCTGGCGTCGACCAACCCGGCGGTCATGGTCTACGACCCGGCGTTCGGCTACGAGATCGCGCTCATCATGAAGGAGGGCCTTCGCCGGATGTACGGCGAGAGCCCGGAAGACATCTTCTACTACCTGACGGTTTACAACGAGCCGATCGTGCAGCCGGCGGCTCCCGAGAACCTCGACACCGAGGGCATTCTCAAGGGTCTGTACCAGCTGCCGCAGTCGGCCCGGACCGACGGCCCGAAGGCGCAGATCCTGGCGTCGGGTGTCTCGGTGCCGTGGGCCCTGGAGGCCCAGACCCTGCTGGCGAACGACTGGGGCGTGAACGCCTCGGTCTGGAGCGTCACCAGCTGGACCGAGCTGCGGCGTGACGCCCTGGCGGTGGAGAACCACGCGTTCCTGCACCCCTCGGAGCCCGCGGGCACCCCGTACGTCACGCAGAAGCTGCAGGGCGCCGAAGGTCCGGTCGTCGCGGTCACCGACTACATGCGGGCCGTTCCCGACCAGATCCGCCAGTGGGTGCCGCAGGAGTTCGTCTCCCTGGGCGCCGACGGCTTCGGCCTCTCGGACACCCGCGCGGCGGCCCGTCGGTACTTCGGTATCGACAGCCCGTCCGTCGTGGTCCGGGTGCTCGAGATGCTGGCCGCCCGCGGTGAGGTCGCCGCGGACGTCCCGCAGCAGGCGATCGACAAGTACGACCTGCTGAACGTGCGGGCCGGCACCACCGGCAACGCCGGCGGCGACGCGTAGAAGATCCATCAGTGAGGGGCCGCCGGGAGTCTTCCCGGCGGCCCCTCACTTTTTTGCTTGAGGACGACGGTGAGCTCCCAGCCCGAAGTCCCCCCATCCCCTTGGAGTCAAGTGGTGGTTGCACCATCGGCGAGGAGTAGGTCGTTGAAGACTTCAAGGGGGTTGGCGAAGTCGAGGACCTGTCGGGGCCGGTAGTTCAGGAGATAGGTCGCTTCCTGGAGTTC